>NZ_JAUBTV010000126.1:0-14466 GCF_036705145.1 Microcoleus sp. B5-D4
TCTCTTGTTTCATCTGTAGAAAAAATTCTTAAAGAATTTGGAGATAATTATGTAATTAATTTTGCTTAACTACTTATAACTGCAACCCAAGCCTACGCAGTTCCCGTAACCTACGATTTCACCATTACTGTTACTAAAGGCGGGTTAGCGGGCAATTCATTCGACGGTTCTTTCAGCTACGATGATGCCAAATTGAAGGGAACGGGAGTCGAAGAATTGGGAATTGCTGAGGGATTAACGACCTGCCTAAATTACCTGGGACGCACTTATCGCGAAACCAATGATACCAGTTATCCTAACTTTCCCACACTCAGATTTGAGGATGGTAAGATTACACAACTAAACTTCTGGATTCAGCCGAATCAGCGAGTTAATTGGTGGAATTTACCTGGATGGGAAGTCAAGCTGTCTGAGCCTAAAATGAGCGATTCAACTGTTCCCAATTGTCAAAAACGGTGAGGCGTACTCAAGGTGCGCTCGACCGTAAAAATATAGGAGGAATTAGATGCAACTGCCTACATTTACGGTAATTTCAGGCAGCCATGCTACGAAGGTGCGAGCGAATTTTTGCGGTCGCTATGAACGAATGACTCAAAGATTGTTTGAAAAAAACCGCACGCTTCCTCTTCTCTCTGCGTCAAGAGTGCCTCTGCGGTTGACGATTTTCAATAACTATTTCCCATCCAATCTGGGGACTTCTTGCAAAAAACTGCCGCTCAACATTAACTCAGTCATCCGGTCTAAGTTGCCGCTGACTTGCAATTTTTTATCTGTTTGAAAGCGCTCGATATCTGCTTTTAAATTGCCGCTATTATATCCTAATTTACTCAAATAGTCAATAGCTTGTTTGTCACTTAACAAGATATCTGCAGACCGGAAAATCGGCACGTATTGATCGCGCCAAACCTCGGCAAAAGTTGCCCTATCTAAATAGAAAATCCTGCCCCGTGCCGGGTCTCCAATGACAGCTACACTGTCATTCATTCCCAGCAAAGCCACCGCGTGGGGTAGCTTCCGAGGGCCGTCAAACAGCCAAACTGCTAGCACTCCGGGGCGATTAATTTGCTGAATTTGCTCCCAAGTTGGCGTTAGTTCGATCGCATTTATGCCCAAAGCTCTTGCTGCTATTATTAACTGTGGCATCGAAGTTCCCAAGCGACTCGTGCCGGCAAAACGCGCTACACTCGATTCCGTCGCGTCGATTCCCCAACGCCTCAACACTGTTGCTAGCGCCGCGGGGGCGCAACTGCTGCTAGATGTTTGTCGAAATACACCGTTTGGCTGCAAATTATCTATTAAATCATCGTAAATTGGCGCCATAAAATAGTTTTCAGCGCCTGTAAATCCTCCCAATCCCAAGCAACCAATTAAGATTACTGCGATTACTTGGGGTCGCGCTGTCAACCAACTTATACTAAAGCCAATACCGCAGACTCCCATCAGCATCACTCTGAGTAAAGTCCAAGTAACTCGCATTCCGTGAAAACGCCACTCGATCGGCAAAGCAGGCATTTGAGGCATATTTAGAGCCAGTAGCAGCAAGGCAATATAAAAACCCAAAAACAGCAGGGCGATCGAATTTCGGCCCTTAAACAAATCATTAGCCGTCACTCCAGATCGAACTAACACCCGCCCGAACCGCATTCCCCAGACAAACAGCACCGAACCCAGCACCAGCGTCACTACTATTTCCATGAACTCAAAATTTTGTTGCTTAACTAGGTTGTAACATTTATGCGATGGACTTGAACCCCAATCAATAGTGGGAGATAAGAAGAGTGGGGGAGAGAATTTGACGATGTTTGGGTTGCATACCTCAATTTCTCGCTACAATCGAATAAACAGGATTTATCCAAAATCGAAGCAGGCAAAACAACCCTTAATCCTCAAGGCTTTGACCTGCATAGCTTGCTCGACATTAAGTTTGGTCAGATTTTTGTTGATGAGTCTGAGTCAATGGTTGAGTTAGTAAAGCAAGGAAAGCAAAAAGAAGCGCTGGAAGTTTTTTCCACAAAAAAAGGGGCATTAATTCTGAATGAGTATTAGGAATTAAATAACTACTTTGGTGAACAAGAGCCGGAAATTATTGAGGCTGCAAGTTCCAACGCCAAAGTCAACAACGAATCAAGGAGTAGAAAGTGCAATGTGGCACAATATTATTCGGCTTAGTAAAGTAGTTCCCTTGGGCTTCGGCTCCATTTTTTTCTTAATGATTAGCATCGGATTTGCCACTAAATTGAGTATGGATAATTTAGCCGAAGCTATTGAGTGGCAAACGCACACTTATGTAGTAAAGACAAATTTGCAAGCCCTAGAAAAAACTTTATTGGATGCTGAAACAGGACAGCGGGGGTTTATCTTCACTGGTAAGGAGGAATTTTTAGAACCTTATAAAAAGGGTCAATTAGCATTTTATAAAACAGCTAATGAGACAAATAAGTTAATAAAAGATATCCCTGAACAAGTTAAAAGTTTGGAGGAAGTTGAAAATTTGGGTCAGCAAAAACTCGATGAATTAGCGGAAACTATATCCCTGAAAAGGGCTGGTAAAGAACCAGAGCTAAGAGCGTTGGTGATTTCAGGTAAAGGCAAGATATTAATGGATGAAATTAGGGATAAGCTGGCCGAAATGCTTACGGTAGAAGATGCTTTACTGGTTCAACGAACAAAATTAGCAAAACAGTCGGAGCAATTAGCGACGATTGTTTCTATAGGAGGTACGGTTGTTGCTGTAGTATTGGGTTCATTTATTGTATTATTTATTTTTGATAAAATTATCCGACCAATCAATCAGGTAGCAAATACCATCGCCAGTTCTTCCACAGAGATTGCGGCCACAGTAGAACAGCAGGAACGCACAGCCGCACAGCAATCGAGCTCTGTAAATCAAACTACAATCACAATGGATGAGTTGGGCGCGGCTTCTCAACAATCAGCCCAGCAAGCCCAAGCTGGTGCGGAATCTGCACGGCAAGCTTTAAAGAGCACTGAAAAGGGAACCCTAGCAGTGGAGCAAACCCTGGAATCGATGACAATATTGAAAGAAAATGTCGGGGCAATCGCGGCACAAATTCTGAAATTGAGCGAACAAACCCATCAGATTGGCAATATCTCTACTGATGTCACAGATTTAGCCAATCAAACAAATATGCTGGCACTGAATGCCTCAGTAGAAGCAGTGCGGGCGGGCGAAAACGCCAAAGGTTTTACTGTCATAGCCACAGAAATCCGCAAACTAGCAGATAAAAGTAAGAAATCCGCCGAGAAAATTAACCGCCTAGTCGATGATATCAAGAATGCGATAAATTCCACTGTAACGGTGACAAAGGAAGGTACTAAAACAGTAGAAGAAGGAACCAAAATCAGTCAAGAAACGGCAGCAGCCTTCTCGGAAGTAGCAAATGCTGTTAACAATGTGGTATTAAACAATCAACAAATTTCTCTAACTGCTCAACAACAAGCAGTTGCTATTAAACAAGTAGTGGATGCTATGAACAGCCTCAACCTATCTGCCAAAGAAACCGCTAGTGGTATTACTCAAACCAAAGTAGGCACTCAACAATTGAACGATGCAGCCCAAAATCTCAATTCAATTGTCTAAAGGGTGCTCAGTGTTTTGGGCTAGCAGACTAGCAATTGATAGCATTGAGTCCATCGATTTTAGATTTTAGATTTTAGATTGAAGCATTGACTTGCGCGAGATAAATTCGGAGGGCCAGTTTCTCGGATACAGGTTTTTTATTTCTGGGTCCTGAGTCTGCTTTCGGAATGAATCACGTGGCGGGTATCCTGGATGCTTGATTGTCATGAATATATCTGGCAGCCCTCCCAGCTTGTCAAACTTGCGGCATCCAAGTCAATCGATTTTAGATTTTAGATTTTAGATTTTAGATTAAAGAATTGAAGCATTGACTTGCGCGAGATAAATACGTTCGGCAAGTTTCATCGGATACAGGTTTTTTATTTCTGGACGGATGAATCCGGCGGCTTGTATCCTGGATGCGAGGGGGTCAAAACGATCGCACGCGAGTGCATCGCCAAAGCCAGGGCGATCGAATTTCTGCCCTTAAACAACTCCTCTTCTGTAACGGACGATCAAATTAACACCCGCCTGAACCGCATTCCCCAGACCAACAGCACCGAACCCAGCACCAGCGTCACTACTATTTCCATAGGTTCCGAATATGGTCGCTTAACTCGGTTGTAACTCATATGTTGCACCATTCTCAATAAGCTTTTTAGGAACAGGCTCTCCGGCCTGTTCCACAAGAAAATTCACTCTTTGTGGAACAGGCCGGAGAGCCTGTTCTTGACAATGGTGCAAGATATCAGTTTTAACACGCTTTGCGATCGATAACTCCTGACCCCTGCTCAATAATGAATCCGTGTATCCGTGACTTCCGTGTCGTGCCTTTCTTCAACCACACCTAAAATTGGCAAAATGTCAAGGGATTCGATCGACTTTTCCCCACCTTAGCCACCAAGTCCCAAACAAGATTTAGCCCTGGAAAAAATTCCCCAAATCTTTTGCCACAAACGGCCACATCCGTTGTAATATAGATGTAAGTCACAGCCCGTTAAAGTAATCAACAAATAATTAGGCCGCTCAATATATTCACGCTCCAACGAGCGATGAGTTGTATTGAGCGTGCCTATTAAGGAGCGATCGAAGCTCCTCACACACCCCCAATATTCAGGAAGAATCATGCCATCAAGATCCGCCAACGATGTAGACGTAGCAGAGCAATATTGGCACTACCTAGAAATATCCAAGGTTGCAACTATCTTAGAAACCAACCTGGAAAACGGTTTAGAACCGACAGAAGCCAACCATCGCCAACAGAAATTCGGGCCCAACGAACTAACGGTTAAAGCAGGGAAACCAGCCTGGTTAAAATTCATCCTGCAATTCAACCAACCCCTCCTGATCATCTTGCTGAGTGCAGGTTTAATCAAAGCACTGATTGGAGAATGGCTCAACGCCAGCGTAATTTGGGGCGTAACAACTACCAACGCCATTATCAGTTTCATCCAAGAAGCGGGAGCCGAGAAAAAAATTGATGCCCTAGCCAAAGCTGTTACCACCGAAGCTACAGTCATTCGGGGCGGCAAAAAATTAAGAATTCCCTCAAAAGAACTTGTTGTCGGCGACTTAGTAACCCTGACTTCCGGCGACAAAGTACCGGCAGATTTGCGCTTAGTGAAAGTCCGCGACTTGCAAATCGACGAATCGGGACTGACTGGCGAATCTGTTGCTGTCGAAAAAGAATTAGGACTATCTGGAGACTTGGTTCTGCCACAAGAAACGCCACTAGCAGAACGGGATAACATGGCCTATGCCGGCAGTTTTGTCACTTTTGGCCAAGCTAGCGGCATCGTAATTGCGATCGCCAATAAAACCGAAACCGGCAAAATCTCCCAACTATTAGATCGGCACATCGATCTCACCACCCCCTTAACCCGCAAATTCAACCAATTCAGTCAAAACTGGCTGTTATTCGTGTTGGGAATGGCAACCTTGACCTTCGCAGTCAGATTGGGCAGACCTGTCCCAGAGGGGGTTTCAGCCTTTAAAGAAGCAGTCGAACCCGCAGTCGCCCTGATTGTCGGCGCAATTCCCGAAGGCTTACCCGCCGTCATCACCGTCACCCTAGCCGTAGGCGTTTCCCGGATGGCAAATCGCCACGCGATCGTCCGCAAATTGCCCGCAGTGGAAACCCTCGGCGGCGCTACCGTCATCTGTTCCGACAAAACCGGAACTTTGACGGAAAACGAAATGACGGTGCAAGAAATCTATTCTGGCGGCGAATCCTACTCGGTTACGGGTACGGGATACAGCCCCGAAGGTGAAATTCAACTCAACCAACTGCCAATTACTGTCAGCCAAACTCCAACTTTGCAAGAATGTTTGCAAGCTGGACTCCTTTGCAACGACTCTCAGTTGGAATTCAAAGACGATAATTGGATAGTCGTCGGAGATCCGACAGAGGGAGCGTTAATTGCTGCAGGCAAAAAAGCTGATTTGAGCCAGCAAATTTTGTCCAAGTCAATGCAGCGGCTGGATTCAATTCCCTTTGAATCTCAGTTTCAATACATGGCGACGCTGCACCGAACTCCCACTGGCAAAATTTTGTACGTCAAAGGTTCCGTAGAATCAATTCTCGGCCGCTGCGGTTCCAGTCTCGACACTCAAGGAAATCCGGTAGAAGTCGATCGCGAACAAATCCACCACCAAGTCGATGAAATGGCAAAGCAAGGCTTGCGCGTCTTGGCTTTAGCGAAAAAGCCAGTACCGCAAAGCCAAAATTCCGTCGATCACTCGGATTTGGAGTCAGGGCTGGTTTTCTTGGGACTGCAAGGCATGATTGACCCGCCGCGGGCAGAAGCGATCGCAGCCGTCCAAGCTTGTCAAACCGCCGGCATCCAAGTCAAAATGATTACCGGCGACCACATCGCTACAGCCAAGGCGATCGCCCGCCGCATGGGATTCCGCAAAACTAAACACCACAGGGAACTTGTAGCCTACACCGGTGCTCAACTCGCCGCAATGAGCAAGCAGGAACTCGGCGAAGCCGTAGAAGCCGGCTCAGTTTTTGCCCGCGTCGCCCCAGAACAAAAACTCCGCCTCGTAGAAGCTTTGCAAAATCAAGGCGAAATCGTGGCGATGACGGGAGACGGCGTTAACGACGCGCCGGCGCTGAAACAAGCGGATATCGGGATTGCGATGGGCAGCGGTACTGAGGTTTCTAAGGAAGCCGCCGACATGATTCTTACCGATGATAACTTTGCGTCGATCGAATCTGCTGTCGAAGAAGGGCGATCGGTTTACAAAAATCTGCTCAAAGCAATCAGCTTCATTCTCCCAGTCAACGGCGGAGAATCGATGACAATTTTGCTCAGCACCCTCCTCGGTCGAGAATTGCCGATTTTGTCGCTACAAATTCTCTGGCTGAATATGCTCAACTCAATTACGATGACTGTGCCGCTTGCTTTCGAGCCCAAGTCAGCGGGAGTGATGAAACAGCAACCGCGACCGGTAAACGAACCTTTTCTCACCGGAAATCGGATCAAGCGGATCATCGCTATTTCTCTTTACAACTGGACTCTGATTTTCGGAATGTTTGAATGGGTGCGCCAAGCGGATTGGGGAACTTTGGCACTTGCCCGCACGATGGCGATTCAAGCTTTGGTAATGGGGAGAATTTTTTACTTGTTGAGTCTCAGCCAGTTGTTGCCTTCTTTGATTGCTAAGTTTAGCGGTTCTAAGGAAGAAGTTAGCGGCGCTCCCGCCCTCGGTGTGGGAATTGTCCTGGCGATAATTTTGCAGATTATCTTTGCTAATTCTCCGTTTGTCAATCGCATATTTGAGACGGCTCCGATGAATCTGGATCAGTGGCTGATTTGCTTCGGCGTAGCGCTACCGATGATCGGTGTTGCTCTTTCCGTCAACCGCTTTGACCCGCCCAACTAATCGAACTTGTAGGTACTGCCACCGATTAGTAATTTCGGGTGTTCAGAAACCCGGTTTCTTGAAGAAACCGGGTTTCTCTGTTTTACAGAAATCGAACCTGAAAGCCCACGTCACATCATATCCAGTAAATCACTTACGATTAAGGCCAATTTTAGTCCACCAATGAAAACCAGTTAACCCCTTTCAAACAGCCAAATCGTATAATGTTAATTATTTCTGTATAAAAGACTACAATTAGCCTGAAAAAAATAGACATATATTAACAAAGTAAATGTGCGGTGGCTGCGATGTTTGCAAGTTATTGACAATAGATTTGAAGGCTGCCCGATCGGCCTTCGCTACAATCTTTAGCCCGCAAGTCTTGGTTTAAACCAGTTTTGATAAGCAAACCCGATCGCCCTTTCCAACGGTTCGTTATCGATAGCGTGATCCTAAAAGATTTACTTATCAATCAAATTTAATAATTGTTTTAGAATTTCTGCAATAGTACGGTAGAGTTAATTATCAAGCCAAGAAAATGTGCTGCTCGCTTTTTGGGAGATCGCACCGCTCGGCCGATCGAAATATTGAGTTAATCAAAAAAGTAAAATCAGCAGGGATAGTTTAAAGACTTATACTAGCGATAAATCTTTTGCTCCCTCCTGCCAACCTGCGCTCAAAACAGTTCGCTAAATTCCCTTAGCGAACAGAAAAAAAGCGCATTGATAAACTTCAGTGAATGTTGTTACAGAAGATTATGAATTGCAGCGAGGCTAGGCTATGACAAGATTTTCAGATGAATTTTCTGCGCTTTCTCGGCGTAAATTTATCGTTACAGCAGGTGCATCTGCCCTGGGTTCAATACTGCTCAAAGGTTGTTTGGGAAATCCCCCAGAACCCGGTGCAACTGCCAGTGCTGGCGGCGCAATACCCGCGGCTACCTCAGTAGTGGCTGTTGCCAACGAGAAAAGAGTCGAAGGAATTGAAAGCACTAAAATTACATTGGGATATATCCCGATCGTCGAAGCAGCACCTTTAATCATTGCCCAAGAAAAAGGCTTTTTTGCCAAATACGGCATGACTGAGGTAACAGTTGCTAAGCAAGCCAACTGGGGATCTGCCAGAGATAACCTAGAAATTGGATCGGCAGGTGGCGGCATAGACGGCGGCCAGTGGCAAATGCCGATGCCTTATCAAATTAGTCAAGGTCTGATCACCAAAAACAGCGTCCAAATTCCCATGTATGTTCTGGCCCAGTTGAACACTCACGGAAATGGAATTGCGATCGCGGCCAAACACCAAGGCAAAGGCCTCGGACTTAAACTAGATCAAGCGGCCCAAGACTACATCAAAGGCCTCAAACAAGCAGGCACGCCGTTCAAAGCAGCCTACACTTTTCCCAAAGCCAACCAAGACTTTTGGATTCGCTACTGGCTGGCAGCTAACGGCATCAATCCCGACACAGATGCCGAGTTGCTAACAGTACCCGCTGCCCAAACCGTCGCCAACATGAAAACTGGAAGTATGGACGCTTTCAGCACCGGCGACCCCTGGCCCCTGCGGATTGTCAAAGAAAACATCGGCTTCATGTCCGCCCTCACCTCCGAAATCTGGAAAGATCACCCAGAGGAATATCTAGCAATTCGCGGCGACTGGGTAGACAAACACCCCAAAGCCACCGAAGCCTTACTCGCAGGACTAATTGAGGCCCAGCAGTGGTGCGACAAACCCGAACATCGAGCCGAATTAGTCGCCATTGTTTCTGGAAGAAACTTCTTTGACGTATCTCCGAGTGTTTTGACGCCTCCTTATCAAGGCAATTATGTTATGGGCGACGGCAAACCAGACATCAACGACTTCAAGAGCAGTCCGCTGTACTGGAAAGACGACCTCGGCAACGTTTCCTATCCCTACAAGAGTCACGATTTGTGGTTCATTACCGAAAGCGTGCGCTGGGGTTTCCTGCCGACAAAAACCTTGGCAGACAAAAAGACACTCATCGATAGAGTCAACCGCGAAGATATTTGGAAGAAAGCAGCTCAATTAGCCGGAGTTGCTGATGCTGACATTCCCAAAAGTACGTCTCGCGGCGTTGAAAAGTTCTTTGACGGCAAAGAATTCAACCCGGAAAATCCCGAAGCTTATCTCAAGAGTTTGGCAATTAAAAAAGTGTGATGGGGTCTTAGCTTCCCATAATTTAGTCTCGAAATTTAGTCTAGAAAATACACAGCACCAGAGATAGGAGATTAGCAGCATGGCTGTAAGTACAAGTCGGAGAGGCGGAGTCGATGTCCAAGGAGCATTTGGCGAGTTTTGGAAAAAGAATTCCTCGAATATCTTGCCGCCAATTTTGGGAGTAATTGGATTTCTGTTAGTTTGGCAATTCCTGTCGAGCACCGGACTGATCAAACTGCCGGGACCGATCAGTGTTTGGACTGACGAACGGACGCGGATATTGTTGCTGTATCCTTTTATGAACTCCAAAACCTACGGAGTCGGCTTATTTTGGCAGACTTTGGCTAGTTTGGAACGGGTGGCAAAAGGCTACACTCTCGCGGCCGCTGTGGGAATTAGCATGGGAGTTGTGGTAGGTACGAATCCCTTCTTGAACAAGGCTTTAGATCCGATTTTCCAGTTTTTGCGGATGGTGGCCCCTTTGGCTTGGGTGCCCATTGCCCTGGCTGCACTGCAACAAAACGAACCTGCTGCTTTGTTCGTGATTTTTATCACTTCAGTTTGGCCGATTTTGATCAACACGGCTGAAGGTGTTCGCCAAATTCCCGACGATTACAACAACGTGGCGAAAGTGCTGCAACTTTCTCGAAAGGAATATTACATCAACATCTTGTTTCCGTCGGCGCTTCCTTATATCTTCACAGGATTGAGAATTGCGATCGGTTTGGCTTGGCTGGCGATTATTGCTGCGGAAATCGTGATGTCTGGGATTACGGGTATCGGCTTCTTTATTTGGAATGCTTACCAGCAAAACTACATCAGCGAAATTCTGTTAGCGGTGTTCTACATTGGCGCAGTTGGTTTGTTGCTCGATCGCATGATGGCTTGGTTGCAGCAAAAGATTGCTCCTTCTCAAGGAAAGTAGCTAATTAGATATGTTGACGGTTGACTGTTGACGGTTGACTGTTGACGGTTCACGGTTACAGCAATTACGAACTCCCTGGCTGAGAAACCTTTTTTTTAAACTCTTGTTAATGGATTAAAAAAAGTTTTTTGGTTGATTTAAGAAACAGGTTGCTGTATCCAGTCATATATTAACTATTAGCTGTTATATATCAACAGCGAACAGCGAACAGCGAACAGTCAACAGTCAACAGTCAACAGTCAAATAACAAACCTACAAAAAAGGCAAGAAAATCATGTCTGTTTTGATTGCAGTAGAACAAGTCGGAAAAGTATTTAATTTAACAGACGGCGGCACATACATAGCCCTCAAAGGCATCGACTT
Source organism: Microcoleus sp. B5-D4 (assembly GCF_036705145.1). NCBI lineage: Bacteria > Bacillati > Cyanobacteriota > Cyanophyceae > Oscillatoriales > Microcoleaceae > Microcoleus > Microcoleus sp. B5-D4. The sequence goes on from NZ_JAUBTV010000126.1 coordinate 10,914, forward strand.
AGAAATTAAAAAAGGAGAATTTATCTCCTTAATCGGACACTCCGGCTGCGGTAAATCTACGCTACTAAATATGGTTGCAGGTTTGGATCTACCGACAGAAGGATTGGTGACGATCGACGGACAAAGAATCACCCAGCCCGGCCCCGATCGCATGGTAGTATTCCAAAACTATTCGCTGCTACCTTGGCGGACGGTCAGAGAAAACATTACCCTAGCGGTAGACTCGGTAATGAGTGGCTTACCCAAAGCCGAACGCCTCGAAATCATTCAAAAACACATTGACATGGTGGGGTTGACGCCTCACGCCGAAAAACAACCTGCATTGCTATCAGGGGGACAAAAACAGCGGGTGGCGATCGCCCGTGCTCTGGCCCTGCGCCCCAAACTGTTACTCTTAGACGAACCCTTCGGCGCTTTGGATGCTTTGACTCGCGGCAACTTGCAAGAAAAGTTGATGGAAATTTGCCAAGAGTACGAAATTAGCGCCCTGATGGTAACTCACGATGTGGATGAGGCCGTGTTGCTGAGCGATCGCATTGTCATGCTCACCAACGGCCCAGAATCGAAGATTGGCGGCATTCTCGAAGTAGACATCCCCCGCCCCCGCAAACGGATGGAAGTAGTCTCACACCCCAGCTACTACGCTCTACGCAGCGAAATGATTTACTTCCTCAACCAGCAGAAGCGCGTCAAAAAACTGCGGGCGCGGAAAGTACCCGCGATCGCCCGCCACGGCCTAGAAAAAGTCAACCTCGAACTCGGCTTTATCCCCCTAGCCGCCTGTGCTCCCCTCGCTGTCGCCAAAGAAAAAGGCTTTTTTGCCAAGCACGGGCTCGATGAAGTCCACCTCGTGCGGGAAACAAGCTGGCGCGGCATCGTAGACGGCATCGCCGCAGGTTACTTAGACGCAGCCCAAATGCCCTCTGGGATGGCGATGTGGTTGAGCTTGGGGGGCCACCAAGAGCAGCCGATTCCGACGGTTACAGCCCTCACCATGAGCCGCAATGGTAACGGAATTACCCTCGCGAGGCGCTTTTACGACCAAGGGATCTACACTCTGGCAGACTTTAAAAAAATGCTCCAGAGAACGCCCGCGCAAACCCACCGTATGGGCATCGTTCACCCTTCTTCGATGCACAACCTGTTGCTGCGTTACTGGCTGGCTTCCGGTGGCATTGACCCGGATCGCGATGTGTTGCTGAAAAATATCCCACCAGCTCAAATGATCGTTGACTTGCAGGGCGGCACTATTGACGGTTTCTGCGTCGGCGAACCTTGGAACTTGCGGGCATCGATGGAAGGAGTCGGCTTTACAGTGGCTACAGATTTGGAACTGTGGCCCGGACACCCCGGCAAAATTCTCGGAGTTCGGGAAGACTGGGCAAATGCTTATCCCAACACTCACATTGCTCTAGTCAAAGCTTTGCTCGAAGCTTGTCACTACTGCGCCGATCCAAATCACGCCGCCGAGGTTTCGGAAATTGTCGCGGGAAGGGAGTACGTCGCTACTGATAAGAGTTACATCCAACTAGGCGATCCGAGATCTGTTGCTTGCAACCTCGATACTCCGATGCGGGAATACGCCCACCACTTGTTTTCTGGAGATGGGGTGAATCGCCCAAGCCGCACCGAACAACTCTGGCACATGGTGCAGATGGCGCGCTGGGGCGATACTGTGTTCCCGCGCAACTGGGTGGAAATTCTGGAGCGGGTGGTGCGAGTCGGTGCGTTCAGCACGGCGGCGCGAGAGCTGGGGATGGCTGATATTACTTACACTCGCGGTTCTCTCAGCTTGTTTGACGGCTCGGTGTTTAATGCTGACGATCCGATCGGCTATCTCAACAATCTGGCGATTAAACGCGATTTCACGATGGCGGAAGTTGTACTCGATTCCGGCCGCCGAGCTGCTTAGAGCGGTTTTTAGTTAGATAAAAACAGGGTAATTGCTAATTGTTAGTTGTTAGTTGTTGGTTGTTAGTTGTTAATTGTTAACTGCTAATTGCTAGTTAGTAATTCCCTCTTCCTTCTTTCCTCTCGCCTCTTCCTTCTTTCCTCGCAAATCACCCAATCACAATTTCCTAAACCCATGCTCAACACCACTAAAAACCAGACGAACACCAAAACTCAAATCCAGCCGGGAAAAGGCCGCCGCCAACCTTTTTTGGTGATGGACAATGTTTATAAAGTATACCCAAACGGTTACAGGGCTTTAGAAAACGTCAATCTGAATGTAGCTGAGGGAGAGTTTATTACTCTGATTGGACACTCGGGCTGTGGCAAATCAACACTGTTAAATATGGTGTCGGGTTTTAGCCATCCGAGCCAGGGCACCGTGTCGATTAACGGAGAGCGGATTACGAAGCCGGGCCCCGATCGCATGGTGGTGTTTCAGGGTTACGCTTTGCTGCCTTGGCGGACGGTGTTTGAAAATGTTTATCTGGCGGTTAATGCTGTATTTCCTGAGAAGTCGAAGGTCGAAAAAAATGCGATCGTCAACGAGCATTTGGCGATGGTGGGATTGACTGAAGCTGCTGAGAAAAGACCGCCGCAAATTTCGGGGGGGATGAAGCAGCGGGTTTCGATCGCCCGCGCTTTGGCAATTCGCCCGAAAGTGCTGATTTTAGACGAACCTTTTGGTGCTCTGGACGCAATTACTAAGGAGGAATTGCAAGAAGAGTTGCTGAAAATCTGGAACGATCACCGCTGTACGGTGTTGATGATTACTCACGATATTGATGAAGCGCTGTTTTTGGCCGATCGACTGGTGATGATGACTAACGGCCCGTCGGCGACAATCGGTGAAGTTTTGGAGATTCCTTTCCCCCGTCCGCGCGATCGGGTTCAAATGATGGAAGATCCGGAATACTACAATTTGCGGAACTACGCCCTAGATTTCCTGTTCCGTCGTTTTGCACACGATCACGATGCCTAATCGGTTGGCAAATCAAAGTTAAAGAGAAGAATTATGAGACTTCTCGAAAAATTTTAATTATTGTGCAGAGTAGGGGTTGGGCATCGTGCCGGCCCTTGACTTACTTTTTTGCAGAAGTCTATTGAAAAGTTTAAGCCTCAGTGTTCCCCGATGTCAGAGGAACATCGCTACGGGCGCAATTTTCCCGATCCGGTTGGGTAAACTGAAGCTTAATGGTGGACGAGAAGTTTTTTCGGACGTTCGGATCTTTTTCCCAGCTTTTACGTCTACCAGCGAAGAGACCCGATTGCCTAGCTGTCGGTAAGCTGGCATGAACATAGCCCACCTTCGATCGAGGGTGGGCTTCTTCTTCATGTTATTAACCGTTTGTGGGCGATCGGTGGTTGGTGCATTCCACCCTTGGAACTGGCACACTGCAGGAACGTTTATGGGTGTTTCATGGATTAAGGCTGTTGTCAATATAGCGGTTTTCAGTGGAGTGAAGTACAGCCGATCGGGTAGGGAAACGGCTGATCCTAAGTCCGGCGCGGGACTCTGTGACTTTTAACCCACATTCCGCACCCCCAACTGGCACATACGCGGATTGAGGAAGTAAAAGTGAATCATCGGAGATAATAATGA
>NZ_JAUBTV010000127.1:0-14391 GCF_036705145.1 Microcoleus sp. B5-D4
CCCGCCCGTCCAAAAAGGACGGGCGGGACGCCCATCCCACTTTCAAGAGTGGAAGTTATTTAATTCTCATTCCTAAGTCAAATTGCTTGACAAGTTCCTTCAGCTTGAAGTCGCTATAAGCCATCTTAAATTCTCTGTTTTTATTTACCTAATTCTTGAGAACGCAAACAAGCTGCTTTCACTGCTTCTATCAGCGCAGAACGAAAGCCGTTACTCTCTAATTTAGCAATTCCCGCAATAGTTGTGCCGCCGGGACTTGTAACTTGATCTTTCAATTGTGCCGGGTGCATTCCCGTTTCTTGCATTAGCTTCGCCGTACCGAATACAGTTTGCAAAGCTAATTGAGAGGCGATCGCCCGTGGCAAGCCAGCACAAACTCCACCATCTGTCAAGGCCTCAATCAAAATTGCTACATAACCAGGCCCGGAACCAGAAAGCCCAGTCACCGCATCTAGCATACTCTCAGGCACTTCTACCACTTCTCCCACGGCCTGAAAGATGCGCTTTACCAATTCTAAATCAGCCGGTTGAACAAGTTTTCCCGGAGCGATCGCGCTCATTCCTGCTCCTACCGTGGCCGGAGTATTCGGCATCACCCGCAGCACTCCCCGCCCCGGAAACGCGGGTTCGAGCTTGCTCAGTGGCACTCCTGCCAAAATCGACACTACCAGCGCTTCTGGCTGGGAATTAGCCGTTTCTCCATTATTTCCTTGTTTGCGATCGGCCGCCACCGCCAACTCCAAAGCTACCGTATCAAAAACTTGCGGTTTAATCGCCAAAAACAGCACTTCTGTAGCGGCAGCAACTTCTAGATTGCTGGCTGTTGTTCCAATCCCGTATTTGTTAGCCAAAAACTCGCGGCGCTTTACCCCAGGCTCGCTCACCAATATTTCTGAAGGTAAATAAACTTTTTGTGCTATTAAGCGGGATAAGAGAGCTTCTCCCATTACCCCACCGCCGATCGTACCAAATTTTATGTTAGTCATTAGTCATTAGTCATTAGTCATTAGTCATTAGTCATTAGTCTACAGTGCTACCTTGTAGGATGCGTCGCCCGCAACAATTTACAAGTTCGAGCTAAAATTTGAAAGCGACGCACCTTACTATTTTATGCTAGTCATTAGTCATTAATTATTAGTTGCCATTAGTTATCAGTCCACCGCCTTAGCTAATAGTTAAGCGCCCAGAACTTGCAGAATACAAAATTCAGGAGCTGGCTAGTTAAAAGCTTACTGGCTAATAACTAAAGACTAAAGACAGATGACTAATGACTAATAACTACTGACTAATAACTACTGAGCGATGGTAGCTTGTTCTGCCGGCCAGACTGTGGGTGCAGGAGCAGCAGCACGAGGGCGTCCTTGAGCAGGAGGCACTTCGTGAACCACACCAGACTGAGTTCTCACCTGCACGCAGCTAGGCGTAAACAAGAAAATACTTTCGCCAATTCGCTCTTGATGACCGTCAAGGGCATAAGTACCGCCCGCCACAAAGTCCACAGCTCTTTGCGCTTGGTCTGGGTCCATCACCGTCAGGTTCAAAACCACAGACTTGCGTTCCTTAAGGGCTCGAATTGCTGCCGGCATCTCTTCAAAAGTGCGCGGCTCCATTACTACTACTTCCGAAATCCCGTTCATAGCTCCAGGCATTCCAATCACGTTATTCATTACTGACCCTACTCCCCCGGTTGGTGCAACGACATCCATACCTGTCGATCCTACTACTGACCGCTCTCGCATTCTACGATTTTGACGACGTTCTTCTTCCGCTGCGACTGCAGCGGGGTTGGGTTCAGGCGCTTGGTAGAAGTTCTGATAGCGCTCCCCTTCCGTTTCGTCGTACACGTCATCGTACTCAGGCTCATTGTTGATGCCTACAAAATCTCGCAGTTTAGAAAAAATATTCATGATTCACGCTCCTTCCTTTACGACTTTGCTGCCCCGACTATACTCGCGTTGCGCGTTAGTCGCGGGTGGCTGACTATTCTATATTTAACCCAAATTGTCTTTATCAGAAGATTTCAATTATTTATCCCCTCCTAGAGCCAAATAAGGTTTGTCCTAGCCGTACCATAGTAGCACCTGCTTGAATTGCCAAATGATAATCTCCCGACATCCCCATCGAGAGCTGGTGCATTTGAATGTAGGGCAAATTTTGCTGCTGGATTTTGTCAGCAAGTTCGCGAGTGCTGTTAAATAATTCTAGGATTTGCGACTCATTTAACCCCAGCGGAGGAATTGTCATCAAACCTTGAATTTTGAGATGCTGACATTTGCTGAGTTCTGGAAGGTCGGCCAGCAGTTCTGGAACGCTCCAGCCGTATTTGTCCGGGTCGGGCAACATTTTGACTTGCAGGCAGACTTGGGGAGAGCAGGACTGTTCCCCCGCCAAGCGCGAAAGTCGCTGAGCGAGTTTTAAATTGTCGAGAGAGTGAATCCACTGGAAATGCTCTAGGGCTTTGGCGGCTTTGTTGGCTTGCAAGTGCCCGATCAAGTGCCAGTTGATATCAGGTAAATCTTGCAGTTGGCTTTGTTTTTCGGCAGTCTCTTGAACCTTACTCTCACCAAAATCCCGGATACCGGCCTCGTATGCTTCGCGGATAGCATCAGTCGGTACCTGTTTGGTAACGGCAATTAACCGCACTGATTCCGGCAAGTGTTGGCGAATGCTGTTAATTCGAGAGGCTATGGTCATGGGTGCTCAACGCTCTTGACGGGAGGGAAGGAAAATTTAGACAGTTACCAATTACAAAATTATTGATTTTCGTTATTGAAATGTGCGCTGGTGAATGGTCTGCAATTGGTCGTACTCCTGATATTGACCGCTGCGACGCAGGGTTCGCAGGCGAATTTCGACCATGAGGCGAGCGTCGGAGCGACTGATTGGTTCAAATCTCAGCCCGCCAGGGCCGTTTGTCACCAAAAAAAACAGGCGTTGGGCGTATAGGGTGGTAAATAATTCTTGGCTGTCTTCAACCTGGGATACCCTGAAGAGGAGGCCAAAGTTTGGATGATTCAGGTAAGTTTCGGTAGTCATTCACACTCACAATCTATCAATTTTAGATTAAAGATTTAGATTTTAGATTTTAGTTTCGCTCGATCGCCCGACGGCGTTGTTTGAGAGCGGGGTACAAAGGGCGATCGCCGTAGCCGTGCAATAGTCTCCGTCGTGGCTGAGGCTCAATTGCCACTGGCAATTTCCCCAAACAGAGGCTTGTGCTGCCGCGGTTCCGTGCAGTTGCACGTTTGGAGCACCGTTTTCGGAGCGCCGAATTTCCACATCTGCATACCGTATTCCCCGCCATCCCGTGCCTAGAGCTTTGACAACGGCTTCTTTTGCTGCCCAGCGCCCCGCTAGTTGGTTGCAGGAAACTCGATTCATTTTACCTTTAATGCTGCTGTGTTGAGAATTTTGTTGTCCGCAATCCCTTTGTTCGGCGGGCGTGTAAACTTTTTCGAGGAAGCGATCGCCAAACCGGTCTAATGCGGCTTGTATGCGCGGAACATATACGATATCTGTCCCAAGATAGATGTTCAAGGTCTTGGTTCTCTAAATATTTGTCTCCATTACTTTAGCAGGACTGTCGCGCACCAGACAAAACTTACTCAAATGTAGACCAGTGCTCGAAACCCCGCTAGAATCAGTCATTCCCAATTCTTCAAAATTCTTCAATCTAAAATCTAAAATCTAAAATCTAAAATCGCAACATCTGTCCCAAGATAGATGTTCAAGGTCTTGGTTCTCTAAATATTTGTCTCCATTACTTTAGCAGGACTGTCGCGCACCAGACAAAACTTACTCAAATGTTGGCCTGTACTCCAAACGACGAGCTTCATCAGTCATTCCCAATTCTTCAATCTCAAATCTAATCAATCAATCAATCAATCAATCAATCTAAAATCTAAAATCTAAAATCTAAAATCTCAACTGTCCCACCCCCAAACAAAGCGGGCGCTCCAGAGGAGGAGCAAGCAGCCGAGGGCGATCCAGTCTCGGATTTTCAATTGCAATTGGTGCCATTCTACACGGTGTCGATCGGGACTGGTGAAGCCGCGAACTTTCATGGCGCTGGCTATTTGTTCAGCTCGCAGGAGCAAGTTTTCTAACAGCCTCTCGGCTATCATCAACCACACTTGAGCGGCGCTGCGAAATCCGAGTTTTTTCCAGTTTATCGCTCTGGTTCTGACCGATCGCACTAAATTTTGTATTTCTTCCAATACTAGGGGAATAAATCGCAAAGATAAAGTTAATGTTAAGGCTATTTCGGTAATAGGCCAGTTCAAGCGGCGCAAGGGCTGCATTAAGTTTTCAAGGGCGGCGGTAATTTCTTCGCTGGCTGTGGTGAGAAGGTAGAGGTTGGTGCTGTAAATTACTGTGAAAAATAGGGTGCTGACGTTAATAGCTAAATCTAGGGATTTGCGGGTGATTTTAATCGGGCCTTGTTTGAATACAACGTAACGGTAGTTTGTGGGTTGGGGGAGTTGATTTGGGCTTTGGGCTTTGGGATTGGGGATTGGGGGGTTTGAGCCTAAGTTAAAAGGTTTGTACCAGGGTTTTGGTTGGGGCGGGGGTGGAAGAGTTGCGGGCTGTTGGGAAAATGTTAATTCGTCGGCGGGGATGCGGGGCTGGTGTTCTGCGGGGAGTCCGTCGGGGGCGATCGCGCTGAGGCAAAATATTAATAGGCAGAATAGCAGCAGCAGTCCCATTTGCTGTTTCCACACGCGCCAGGGAATTGCTGCTGTTAGTGTCAGTACGATTAACATTCCTACTAGCATCAACCGCCAGATGGGATTGGCGAGTATTGGCGCAATCAGAAATGTCATCAACCAAGCTAATTTGACGCGGGAGTCTAGCCGATGGAGCCAGGTTACGGGTTGTTCTAGGTAGAGTCCAATGGGGAGCGATCTAAGTAAGTCCATCTTGCGATTTTAGATTTTAGATTTTAGATTTTAGATTTTTTGATTGGGGATTTTTTGATTGATTGATTGGGGATTGTTAGATTGGGGATTGTTTGATTGACTGGGGATTGATTGGGGACTATTTGATTGATTGGGGACTATTTGATTGATTGGGGATTGTTTTATTTCTTTGTTGATTTTAGCTTGGGAATTTTTGGGGAATTTGAGATTTTTTTATTTGCGGTTTGCTGCTGGGTTTTTAGCAATTAAAGTTTTGATGGAGGCAACTGTCATCGCTAAAATTTCATTCGTTTCTGACATGATACTCCTCAAATTAGTGGCATCTACTAATTTAGCTTCAACTATCAACTCCATCCAGTACAAAGATTCATCCGCTTCTTCTTCCACTATTCTGAGTTTGGCAATTAAGTCTGCTGTTGACCTAGCGCGACAAGCTGCTCGATAGTTAGCCCCTACAGAAGTTGCTGAACGAATTAACTGCTTGCCAATTACCTCGGAAACGGTATTTTTTGGCAGTGAACTTACTAGCTTAATAACTCTTAATGCTAGCTGCTTGGTTCTGTGTTTAAACTCTTGTTCATTCATCCGATATTTAGATTTTAGATGAAAAATTGGGCTGTAATTGGCAACAAATTATATCATCTAACAGCATCTTTTCTTCAATCTAAAATCCAAAAGCTAAAATCTAAAATTACTTGACGCGCAGTGCTCTGTTTGTTGTGCTCATTTCTGTGGCACGAACTTTTTTGCCTCTCCAAAGTAGCCGCATTGGTGTACCGGTAAAGCCTAGATGTTTGCGGAATTGGCTTTCCATGTAGCGGCGGTAATTTTCGGTGAAGCGTTTGGGATCGTTGACAAATAGCGCAATTGTCGGTGGCTGCGATCGCACTTGAGTACCGTAATAGATTTTGCCTTGTTTTCCTTGGCGGGTAACTGGGGCTGAGTGCCAGCTTGTGGCTTCTTCTATGACTTCGTTAATGACGGCGGTAGGGACGCGGCGTTTGTGTTCGTCGGAGGCTTTGTCTACTAATTCAATGATTTTTTCAACTCGCTGTCCACTCATGGCGCTAACAAAAATCATTTCTGCCCAGTCGAGGAAATAAAGTCGGGTTCTTACTTCTCTTTCGTACTCGTAGATGGTGTCGGAGTCTTTTTCTACAGCGTCCCATTTGTTGACGACTATGATGCAGGCGCGACCTTCTTGGCTGATGCGATCGGCTAATTTTTGGTCTTGATCCGTAACGCCGTCAATTGCGTCAATTACTAACAGTATGACGTTGGCGCGGCGGATGGCTTTGAAAGCGCGGTTGATCCCGAAAAATTCTGCGCCGTATTCGACGTTTTTCTTTTTGCGGATTCCGGCTGTGTCAATCAGGCGGTAGGTTTGACCGTTGCGTTCTACTAAGGTGTCGATCGCGTCGCGGGTAGTGCCGGAAATCGGGCTGACTATGGCGCGGTTTTCTCCGAGAAATGCGTTTAACAAACTCGATTTGCCGACGTTGGGACGACCGATAATTGCTACTTTAATTTCCTCAACTTCGGGTAATACTTCTGTGGGAAGATAAGTTATTAATTTGTCTAGCAATTCGCCGGTGCCGTTGCCGTGAATGCCGGAAACTGGGAAAGGTTCTCCGAGCCCCAATTGCCAAAAGTCTGCTGCTTGGGTAAGCCCTGTATTTTCGGATTCGCATTTGTTGACTGCGAGAATGACTGGGACTTTTTGCAGTCTCAGCCAAGATGCGATCGATTCGTCGCCGCCGGTGAGCCCGGTTTTTCCGTCAACTACGAAAATGGCTGCGCTGGCTTCTGCGAGGGCTGCCATTGCTTGTTCGCGAATTAAAGGCAGAAATTCTGTCTCGTCGTCGAATACTAGCCCGCCGGTGTCTACGACTTGATATTCCCGATCGCCCCAGTATGCTGGTCTGTAAGTGCGATCGCGCGTGATTCCTGGTTCGTCGTGGACGATCGCGTCTTGGGTGTTGGCTAAACGGTTGACGAGCGTCGATTTGCCTACATTGGGGCGTCCAATAATAGCAACTATAGGTAGAGACATAAAAGTAGCAGCAATTAGGCTGCGCCGTGATTTTGAGGTTTAGCCTTTTATTGTAAGCGAAACTGGCCCAGATTGTATGCGATCGGGCTGCATCGTGTATTATACGCCCTCCGGGGCTGTGTTGCCAGCGCCGCGAACTCATGGCGACCTCTGGAAACGAGATAAAGAAGGCTCGGACTGTTAATCTGGATTACCAGAGCCTGGTAACGATAAAAGCTTGCTGCACCTTCTCTAAAAATTGCTAAATGGAACGACTTATTTCTGTATTCGGGTTAGCTGTTTTTGTCGGTTTGTCCTACGCCTTTTCAGTCGATCGGCGCGCTGTCAAGTGGCCGCCCGTATTGTGGGGAATTGCTTTACAGCTAATTTTTGCTATTTTGATTCTTAAAACTGCTCCGGGTTTGGCTGTCTTTAAATTTTTGGGAGATATGGTGACGCAGTTTCTCAATTTTTCTGATGCCGGGGCAAAGTTTATATTTGGAGATAATTTTGCTGAACACTTTATCGCTTTTAAAGTGCTGCCGACTATCATTTTTTTCTCTTCGTTTATCACCATACTTTATCACTACGGAATTTTGCAGCGAGTTGTGCAAGCAGTGGCATGGTTGATGATTAAAACTATGAAAACTTCTGGTGCAGAAACGCTTTCTTGTGCTGCGAATATCTTTATCGGGCAAACGGAAGCTCCTTTGTTAATTAAACCTTATTTGGCGGCGATGACGCTCTCGGAACTCCATGCTGTCATGACGGGAGGATTTGCCACAATTGCCGGCGGAGTCATGGCAGCTTATATTTCTTTTGGAGTACCGGCTCAACATTTAATTGCGGCGTCGGTGATGTCTGCACCAGCAGCTTTGGCTATTTCTAAATTGCTGTACCCAGAAACTGAAAAGTCGCTGACTGCTGGGGAGGTGGAGGTGAAGGTGGATCAGGTTTATGCTAATGCGGTAGATGCGGCGGCTTCGGGTGCTAGCGACGGGTTGAAGTTGGGGGCGAATGTGGCCGCTATGCTGATTGCTTTTTTGGGTTTGTTAGCTTTTTTTAATGCGCTTTTGGGGTGGTTTGGAGGGCTAATTAGTTTGCCTCAGTTGTCGCTAGAATTAATTTTAGCTTATTTGATGGCTCCGGTTGCTTGGCTGATGGGGGTGCCTTGGGCTGATTGTGCAGAGGTGGGGATTGTTTTGGGAAAAAAAACGATTTTGAATGAGTTTATTGCTTATTTAGATTTGATGGAATTGGTGAAACAACAGGCGATTTCTGAACGATCGCAAATTATCTCGACTTATGCTTTGTGCGGGTTTTCTAACATTGGTTCGATCGGGATTCAGATTGGGGGAATTGGCGCGATGGCCCCGCAGCGGCAAGGCGATTTGGCGAGGTTGGGCGTGAGGGCGATGATTGCTGGGTCTTTGGCTTGTTTTATGACTGCTTGTATCGCGGGGATGCTGATTTGAAAGTTTTGAGTTTTTAGTTAAGGTGTGCGGTGCTTATGGTGCACCTTACATTAACTCCAGTAAATATTATTAAATAAAAGTTAAAAAACCCACAAAATTATTTGATGAGTGGTATTGCTTTGATGATTGGCAAGGCAGGACATGGAATTTTAGCGATCGGCTATTATTGAAAATAAGCAGGAGTTTAGTTTTTGACCAAAGCTTAAAACAGTAGCTTAAAAATGGAAACTAAATTTCCCTCAAAGCTCAACAAATTAGGTGGTAATATGGCTGTTCTGCAACTAGAAGACGGTAGAACATATACGGATATCCGGGCGATCGCCAGTCAACTGGCAGTTTTAAATATTGAGATCGATTCCCTGCCCACCAACGAAAATCCGGCGTTTCAAGAACTGCTAGTTCAAGACATTCTCAATGTAACAGAAAAACAGCAGATTCTCGCAGCATATAATAGCGAGTTTGAACAGTTTAAGCGCGCCAGCGGATATCGGTGGTGCGACTTAAAAGTGCTGCATCCAGGTTCGCAGCAGATTTACGCGCTGATGACTCAAAGCGATCGCACTCATACCCACACAGATGCAGAAGTTCTTCACATTTTAGCTGGGGAATGCGTTTTTGGGTTTGTGTATTCTAACGGCTCTCAGGTACAATTAATGCTGGAAGCTGAAGAATACATTAAAGTGCCGGCTAATACCGAACATTGGTTTTATCTCACTCCGTCGCTGTACTTGAAAGCCTTGCAGTATTACACCAGTGCTCAAGGCTGGGTTCCTAAGTATACCAACAGGAAACTAAAAATTACAAACTAAATCTAGGGTGCGCTTCGGCGCACCTTCCTCTATCAAAATAGGCGATGGAAATGGCGGGAGCATCTCAATGAAAGCAGCCCAGCTAGAAATGGGAGTTAGGAGTCAGGAGTCAGGAGCCAGGAGAAAAGAGGAAGAAGGAAGAAGGAAGGAGCCCGAAGAAGTGTTTTTACAAATATGAGATGCTCCAGAAATGGCGACACTACAAACAAAGTCTCTCTATAAAAGACGAGGATTAAATGCTCTCTACTTCATTAGGTGCGGCCATTTCAATTTCTTCGCAACGCTGCAAAAGCGCTTCTATTTCCTGAGCTAAAAAAATTACTTCCGGCCAAGAAGAACCGTTAATTAAATCTTGAGCGTGAGCTAATTTGTTTCTCAATGCTTCTGCTGACTTTAAAAAACGCTCCCCGTAGCGTTTGGATTTGAGCCCCAGCCGATCGACTATTTCAGCAGAAGTCAGGATTAAATCTCGCTTGTCGCAGAATTGCAGGTAATCGATTAAGTCAATTGCTTCATTTCGTGATCGCCCCAATTCCCAAAGGTGTTTTGCTGCTAAAATGCGATCGCCCTTAAGCAATTTCTGCCAAGAATCTTGGGGAAAGTAAATCCGCACTATCCGCAATAAATTCATTTCCAGAAGCGTCACCAATCCAAACAGCAGCATCCGCACCGGTGCTTTTTGCAAATCGCCGCAGGTAACGATACCGTTGATCCTGTTGCTTTCCAATACAAATAATCTCGGTTTTTCTCGCAGCAGCGGCAGCAATTCCATCAAAGGAGTGGCGGCGGCGATTAATTCCGAGGGGTGAAAAATTTGCTGGTAGTCGCTGCACTTGCCTGTCTTTAAGTGCGATCGTTCTACATAGCCGCAAACCGTGCCATTTTCTTCGATACCGAGCACGTCAAAATCGCGGGCCTCCATCCACGATCGCAATTTGGCTGCATCTTCGCAAGCGGGGACAGCTTTCAGCGGTTCCGCGAGGTATTTAACTGTAATGCTGTCTTTGAATAAATCCCGCAAGTCGGCGGAACTTGATTTTAAATGTTTCATCTCATGTCCGGTAATTTCATGGATCGTTGCCCGACAAAATAACAATTAATATTTTAACTGCCAGTAAAGACGCCGTATTACCGTGGGAGAATCTCAGTTTTGTAAAAAGGGTTTTTTAGAAGTGCGAACGTCCCCCTTGCACTCCTGTAAAATCACAACAGAGATGCTGCCTTACCGTGTCCCTACAGATTTCATGATATTACTTACTGGCTAATTCCGGGCAATAATGGTTGGTGGCAAGAGTAGTAATAATATCGGCATCCGCCAGAAAACTTTCTTTGGCAGTTGGATTTTCGATACTGACAGCTTGCCCGATCGCTCTTAATTTAACTTCCGGCAGAGAAACTCCCGATTTTGCTTCCGCACACATTCTTTTAGCGGCCGCAATTTTTTGACCAGGGGCCCTTCGGATTGCTTGCAGTAAATTATCCGTTGCTTCGGGAGAGTAGCTTTTTGCTAAGCGTTTGTAGTCTTCGAGAAATTTCCCATCGTTTCCTGTCAGCTTAATGTCTGATTCTTGAGGCGAACACAACAAATTTAAGTTAATTACTTCTCCCACTGAATTAACAAGAAAACATCCTTCGCGTTCTTGGGCGACCGCGCTTTGGTTGCTGGGTACAAATTGTATAATAAGGGCGGACAAAACAGCAGTTATATGCGAGTATTTTAGCATTGTAATTACGTGATATAGTTGGCATTTCTAACCGCCGACTGCGGAGCAATGCGGGTGTTTTTGAGTGAGATCGTGTCCGGTAAATTAACCGAAATAATTGTAGGGGCGGGTTTCACCAACCATCTATACTTATAACTAAAAATCTACATAAACCCGCGCTCCAAGCTGTAGGCAATTCAACAAAAATAATATCAGACGAACATTTCGTTGTCTAGGGAAGTTTTCATTAACAGCAAACATCCCCCTTGTGTGAGGGGCGAATGTGTGGAACCGGGAACCGAGCGAATGTAGTCGCCTTGATGGCAAATTTCCCCTTCTACAATTAAGTCTCCTTCTAATACAAGCACTTCCTCCGAGGCAGCGTGTCGGTGCATGGGAAATGTTACTCCCGGTTCGAGTCGCATCAAGCAGGTTATTTCGCGCTTTTTTTTGTCAATGTAAAGCTTGCCGAACGAAACTCCCGGAACTCCATAAGATTTCCATTTGACATCGTGCGATCGCACGATTAAAGATGGAGTATTGTTCTCTGTTGGGGAAGTAGCAATTGGCTTTATATTGGCAGATTCGGGCGGGGTTGGCGGCAGTTCGGCTATGCGCTGGAACAGGCGGTTTTTGAGGTCGGGGGCGACAGGAACTGGGGGGGCTGTGTAGGCGATCGCGGCAATTGTGGATTCAAAAGCAGCTAATTCGCTTGTAAGTTCTGGGGACTCTTTCAATTTCTCTGCAAATGCGCCACGTTCTGACTCGTCGAGGGTATCGAGAGCTTGAAGGGCTGCAAGGATTGTATACTCCTCGTCTGGCATCATTTCCATCTGTTTTCCGCCATTAATTGTAATTCAGCCTAGGTTAATTTTAAACTTGAAATTGGTCTGCTGCCCTCGCACTCAAGATGGATGATGGGAGATGCCACAATTTGAGATTGATGTTAAACAACTTAAATTTAATTTTTTGACAATCTAAAATTCTTCGCTCAAAGCTTGACGCAATTTGGAAATACCCAATCGAATTCTGGTTTTGATTGTACCTGTCGGGATACCAGTTTTAGCTGATATCGCCGCGCAAGTCAGCCCTTGGTAGTAAGCGAGTTCGATCGCCTGTTGCTGTTCCTTTGGCAGTTTTTCTAAGGCTGCTTTGACTTGTTCCCTGCGTTCTTTAAACATTGCATCTTCCATCGGTTCTGCAACGCTAGAGATGGGTACTTTAGCCTCTTCCAGACAAGCTTCAGCAGCCCGGACTGTTCGCTGGATTGATCGGAGCCGATCGAGGGAACGACTGCGGGTAAGCATGAACAACCAGGTATCTGCTCGACTGCGAGAAGGATCGTAAGTTGCTGCTTTTTGCCAAATTTGGGAAAAAACATCGAGTACCACTTCTTCAGCTTCTTCTACCGAACCCAGGATTTTGTAAGCGAGAGCGTAACTTGGGCGACCGTAGCGATCGTAAAGTTTAGCTAATGCCGTTTGGTCTTTCTGGGCAATCTGCACTAAAAGCAGCGATTCATCGCCTGACTTCTGGCCTGTCATCTCAGTGTACCTAAAATTTTTGTTTTGACTGCACAGATCCAAAATAAAAAATTCGGCGTATATCACTACAGAACATAATTGTAAGTTTGAAGTTGGGGCTACCAGCTATAGTATGCCTTTTCAGGCTAATTTTGTCGTGCTTTGAATTGTAAAAATCCCAAGTCATCTTGGATTTTACCACCTAATTAATTATTTGGTTGAGACTTAGCAATCCGCTTTATGCAGCACGAAGAAATGCCCGGAGCCTGAACAGTCAAAACAGCGCCATTCACTCGTTCCCAATCTCTGTCGGCTCGCTCCCAATAAGAGCCGGGAAACCCCTCTAAGCGAGGCTCTGGCTCCGCTCTATCGAGGGAAGCCGTGTCTGGGAGCAGGCATTCCCAAGGATAGTCCGGGAACGAGTAAATCCTCAATTAGCCACTTTTTTACATAAATTAGTCTGGCAGCACAGATCCAAAATTGCCAAACCTTCGTATACCACCAATAGGAGACGGCTCAGCAACAGCGCAAAAGCCCGACAGGTTGACAGATTTCAACCTGTTGCTACAAAAGTCCAACCCGCGAATGCGGGTTATTTACCATTGATTTGTGCAAAAAATTCATTGAAATAAAGGTGCTAACTGTGAAGCTCACAAAAAAAATTCGCCGAACCATACTAGCTATTGAAGTAGCTCTAATTGCTCTATTAACTCCAGGGATAATTGTCGCTTCTGACCACGACGACGGCGAAGTAGATATCAAAGGTCGCGCGGTCAATTTAACTGACCTATATGTATATCGCGAAAAAGACCAAAACTCCGGTGCTGCGGACGGGGATTTAGTATTTACCATGAATTCAAATCCCAGGTCTGTCGCCCGTTATCAATATTATTTCAGCACTACAGCCCTCTACCAATTTCACATCACCCAGGTAGGTGACGTGAATTCTACACCTACTGGACGTTCGGATATTATCTTGCGGTTTGCCTTCAGTCCGCCTAACAATAGAGGTATGCAAGCGGTAGCTGTAACTGTTGTTCGCGGTGGCTCGGAGACTGTTGCTAAGACTACAGTTAACGGCGGGCTAATTGCTACAACTCCGCTGAATTCTAATGCTGTTTTGAATACAGTACCTGTGGGCGGTTCTAACTTGACTGTATTTGCGGGTTTACGCGAAGACCCGTTTTTCTTTGATGTGGAACAATTTTTCCGAGTTCGCGCCGCAGCTTTGGGAACGGGGCCGCGCACTGCTTTTAAAGAACCGAGTCAAGCGATCGACTTTACTAAAGGTTACAATGTCAATACAATTGCTGTGCGCGTTCCGAAAGCGTTTTTGCAAGCAGGAAGTGGGGCGAATACTTTTGATGTTTGGTCAACAGTTTCGATCCGGGATGGAGCTGGCGGTTTTAAACAATTCGAGCGTTTGGCAAGACCTGCAATTAATGAGGGTTTGATAGTTACTCCCGCTTATCTGGAAGCATTCAATAATATTCCTCCCAGATCGGATTTGAGCGCTGCTGCTGCTCCGGTGCGGCAGGAAGCTGTTGCTACTCTGAATGCTGTGGATCTTTTGGACGGTCGGGATAATGTCGATCCAAATGCGATCGCCGGAGCTTTCTTGCCCGATGTCATGCGGATTGATACCACAAAAACCAGCGGCTACGCTAGCGCTACAAATGCTCAAGGAAGCTTGATCGGAGGTCGTATGCTGATGGACGACGTTATTGATATTACTCTGGGAGCTTTGGTGGGTTCTCCGGTTGGCGATAACGTTTCTTATAACGGAACTCCGGGAAATCCGGCTCAGGGACACAAACCTTTAGAACCGACTTTTCCTTATTTGGCTTTGCCTAATTAGTCATTAGTCATTAGTCATTAGTCATTAGTCATTAGTCATTAGTCATTAGTCATTAGTCATTAGTCATTAGTC
>NZ_JAUBTV010000128.1:0-14183 GCF_036705145.1 Microcoleus sp. B5-D4
CGTCCTTTTTGGACGGGCGGGACGCCCAACCCACAATAACAATTAAAATTGTAAGTTATTTAATTCGCGAGCCTAAATTTAGATGCTTCACACTATTGTGGGGTGTTGTATTTTTTGGGCGTCCTGCCCGCCCAAAAAGGCGTAAGGTACGCAGTGCGTACCCCACAAATAGCGTGGTAAGCCCTCTTCAGAATTTCCTCAGAATTGAGCGTTAGTTTAAATAAACAACGATCGCCCCATTCAATCGATCGAGGAAATTTACCATGAAAACAGATTACCTCATCGTCGGCAGTGGTTTATCAGCACTGGTTTTCGGAGCTTTGATGGCAAACTCCGGCAAAACCGTACATATCCTCGAAGCTCACGAGCATCCCGGAGGCTTTGGTCACACCTTTACGATGGCCAAAAAATACACCTTTAATGCCCAATTCCACTACGTGTGGGACTGCGGCGAAGGACATACAGTCAATCGAGTTCTCAAAAAACTCGGTCTCGATCGAGATGTCACCTTTGAACGGTACGATCCGAATGGCTACGACCACATGAGAATGCCTGGGTATGCGCTGGATATTCCCTCCGAACCAGAGGAACTGATCCGCAGATTGTCGGCGCTGTTTCCCGAAGCGGGCGAGAGAATTCGCCAATTCGTCAACGAAGTCGAGAAAACCGGCGAAGGACTAAGAAAACTCGCTCCTCCCGTCAAACCAATTGAATTGCTCAAAAATTTCGGGGACGTATTCTGTGCTGTCCAACACCTCAACAGCACGCTTCAGGACGTTTTCGACAAGTTCCAACTCCCGCAAGCCGCCCAAACCCTATTAGCCCTGCAATGGCCGGACTTTTTGCTGCCTCCGAACCAGCTTTCTTTCTATGCTTGGATTGCCTTGTTTAGAGGCTATCAAGAAGGTGCATTTTACCCGACGCAGCATTTTGAATATGTCATCAATTCTTTAGTTAAAGTCATTGAATCCAACGGGGGGAAAGTTCTACTAAACCATGAAGTCACGAATTTTAGGGTGACAAACAGAACAGTAACGGGAGTTGAAGCGATGGATTTGACCACCCATCAAACCCATGAATTCACGGGCGACACCGTAATTTGCAACCTAGACCCGAAAAGAGCGGCGAAGATGATTGGAGAGGAACTGTTCTCTAAAACAGTGCGGCGCAAACTCAACTATGAGTATTCTGCATCTAACTACATGGTGTACTGCGTTGTCAAAGATATCGATCTCCGAGACTATGGATTTGGCAAGTGGAATACGTTTCATTCGGAACACTTGGATCTAAATGAAGCGTTTGCTCAAATGTATGACCAAAATGATTTTTCTCGTCCGAGTTTTGCAATTACAACGCCAACTTTACTGACCCAAGCGCGGCGGGATTGTCCAGAAGATTGTCAAATTGTAGAATTTCTGACTGTTGCTAATTACAGTTATTTTAAACAACTTTGGGAGAGCGATCGCAAAGCTTACAGACAGAAGAAACAAGAGATTCTGGACTCGATTTTAGATGTAGTTGAAAAACACTATGTTCCGAATTTCCGCAAACACATGGTCTTTCATGTTACCGGAAGTCCGACGACTAACGAGCGCTTCTGCTGGTGTCCTAACGGTAATTCCTACGGTTCCAGCCTGACGCCGCGCAACATGGGAGTCGATCGGCTAAATCATGAAACATCCCTCAACAATTTCTATTTCTGCAACGCCTCTTCGGGCTATCCAGGCTTTGCACCGACATTTTGGACGGGGGCGCTGCTTTATCAACGTTTATCCGGCGATGCGATTTTAGGCTAAGGAAAATTGGCAATAGGTTATTTTCCTGTTTCTCCTGTTCCTTGGCAAAGCCAAGGAATGAATTTCACTCTTGCTCTGCCTCATCTTAAAAATCTCTCATTTCTGCTCTCATTATCTCGTTCCTTGGCTCTGCCAAGCAATGAATTTCTGGAGGCTCTGCCTCCTCTTAAAAATGACGAGGCATAGCAAGACTGAAATGCGTTTCTAGGTTCTACCTGGAAACGATAATTTCTTCCTTATTCCTTCTTCCCGACATCCGTTACATCCGTTACATCCCGTACATTGCTCGTTGCCGAACTTCCTTCTTCCCGACATCCGTTACATCCCGTACATTGCTCGTTGCCGAACTTCCTTCTATCCTTTACATCCGTTACATCTTGTACAGTGCTCGTTGCCGAACTTCCTTCTATCAATCTAGGAGTGAACTATGAGAATTGCAATTGTTGGGGGCGGAGCGAGCGGTATGGCAGCAGCCTACTGGCTCGATAAACAGGGGCATCACGTCACTGTGTTGGAAAGTCAGCCGATTTTAGGCGGACACATTCGGACGCTGAACAAAAATGTTGTACCCAATCAATCGGAGTGCAATGAAATATTAGAAAATGGGGTGCTGGAATTTCCCACGGTGTTTTACAATTTCGTGGCTTTTATGCAGGAACTAGGCGTTGAATTAGAACCAGTGCAGATTGGTTCCGCGCTGTTTTTTAAAGATGGCACCCACTTTTTGTCGGCAGTATCTATCCAAAAGAATTTCACCGGAATCCAACGCCTGATCGAGTATTTGTGGCTTGATAGTCTCTACGCTCGTTCGGCGGGATTTATTTTAAAAATGCGGTTTGCTAAACAGCACGATTTCTACGATGTGCCGCTTTCTGAGTCTTTGAAAAGCTCGTGTGTCCGCAATTATTGGCTGAAGTTGCTGACGATGTACAGCTACTCGATACCGTTTGAATTGCTCGACAATTTCCCGGCAGAATTAGCGATGCCTGTTCTACGCGAATATGGCTTGGTCAACTGGGTGAGGATTAAAGGCGGGGTGTATTCTTACATTGAAAAGATTTTGGAGCGGTTTAAGGGCGATATACGGCTAAATGTGGAGATTGCCAATATTTTTAGAAGTGCGGATGCTGTAAAAATGGTGCTTTCTGATGGGGAAATCCAGGAATTTGATAAGGTGGTTTTTGCGATGCCACCAGACCAAGTTATGAGGTTATTGTCTGATCCAACGGAGGCGGAAAGGAAGCGGTTTTCGGCGTGGAAAGCCAATTATGCCACCACTGTACTGCATTCGGATACATCGATGTACGATCGCTATGGTATCCGCAAGTTATCAGAATTTGATTTTTTCGAGACGGACAAGGGATGGGGATATAATGCGAGCTTGAATCAGCTTTGCGGTATCTCCTCCCCACGAGAGTACAGTTTAGCTTTTCAACTGCAGGAGTCGATCGCCCAACAGCACATTATTCACATTCAGAAACATCACACGCCGCTGTACACTGTCGAGTCTTTTCGATATCGAGATGAAGTTATCGAGACTAATGGCGAAAACAACACTTATCATGCGGGAGCTTATTTGGGGGATGGTTTGCACGAAGGAGCCATTACCTCTGCTTTGCGAGTCGCGAAATTAATCGGGTGAGCTCAATTGTGATGCTACAAACTCTCGCAAATATCAGTAACTTTCCTGTCGGTGCAACACTCTCACAAAAGTCATGATGTTTGCATCAAAAGTTAAACCAATGCGAGAGTCGTCCACTCGGATGCGAAATTAATTTTTGACCTTGCCTAAGCTGCGACACCACGTGCTGCAGTTAAGTAGACATCATGGCTCACAGATGGAGGCATTGTTGATCCGGCTAACTGAGTACCCTCAAAGTTGGTTCCCGTGAATGTTGCCCCGCTCAAGTCGGCTTCACTCAAGTCTGCATAGCACAGCCTAGCCCAATCGAGGTTTGCCTGCACCAAAGAAACTCCCACCAGATTTGCCCTGGTTAAATCTGCTCCCATCAACTTGACGCCCCGCAACTGAGCTCCGCTGAGATTGGCAGCTAACAAGTTCGAGCCTTCCAGGTTTACCCCGTTCAGTTTGGCTTCGCTCAGGTTAACGCCATTGAGATCCGTCCTGCTCAGGTCGATGCCATTGATGTAAGCTTTCCTGAGATAGATGCCTGTTAGTTGAGCGCCAAAAAGCTTTGCACCGCTGAGTTTTGCCCCTCCGCAGTTTGCCCAGTTGAGGTTGGCTCCCGTGAGGTTGGCTCCCCGCAGGTTGATGAATTGCAGGTCGGCTGTACACAAATTGGCGTTCCAGAGGATGGCGCTCCGCAGGTTGCTACCGATGAGTTGGGCGCCACTCAACTTTGCCCTGGGCAATTTTGCTTTGACGAGGAAAGCTCCGCTGAGATTGGCTTTTGTAAGCTCTGCGTCCGCTAATCTAGCTTGGCCCATTTTGGCAAAACTCAGATTTGCCCTGTAAAGGTTTGCGCCGTTTAGTTCTGCTTTGGTGAGATGCGCCCGACTCAGGTTAGCTCCCGACAGGTTAGCCCTCGAAAGGTTTACGCCAACCAACATAGCTCCGCTGAGGTTTGCTCCGCTGAGGTTTGCGTCAGCAAAGTCTCTGTTTCCATTTTCGTACTCTTTGAGCAGCTCGGTTACTTCCATACGGGTCACATTCCTAATAGCGGAAATTTATCTAGAAATAAACACTCTTTATAAATATTTTATCTCAAAGGGAGCGGACGCGATCGCACTTTCAAGAAAGCTGAACAATTAACTTTATATATATACATATATAGCCTTTCTCAAAAAGGTGAGGTACGAATTTTGACCTAGAAAGCTTGACACTACAGGGTTTCTGTATACCTCATGTTACTGAGAAAGGCTATACTTTGTGCTTTTTCCAGAGTTCCGACTTTTTTGATGTCATAGTCTGAAACCCTTGATTTACTTAGCCTCTAGTGTGCTTCGGCAAGCGTGGCGATCGTACTGAGATCCGTGAAACCGTTATTCTCAGTAGGTAAGCCATCAAACCCTGTCCGAAGTGTTAATCAATAGTTAAAATCAATATTCTTATTGTCCACTGTGGCTAACAGCTTTTTTAAACCGAGACTGCAAATTTGTTGGTTGTGTTTGCGTCAGGTGTCGCGAAGGCTGGCATGGCCATAGCTCCATATTTGATATACTGTCATTTTTCATTAAAATTCAATGTGGAACAACAGTTTAATAAGCGAGAATTTTTCTCGGTTGTCTCGCAGCAGTTAGACGATCGTGCTTTTCAATATTTCCTTTAGTCGATCGGGTGAAAAGTAATTTCAGACATTGTACTTCTGAGGAATTTATCGATATACCTAACGGTAGAGGGTATTCGTTCAAAACCTAGCAGATAATATACTGCAGATGGTACAAAACTAACAGCGAGTAATATCTTTATAGGCTCACCCCCTCAACTGGCAGTTAGGCAAATGTGTCAATCTATGTTATGCTGAGTCAAAACTGAGGAATTATCATGTCAAAAGAAAGAAAAAGCAATAAAGAAGTCAAAAAGCCAAAGAAACAACCTGATGGTGTGGCTAAGCCGAAGGATGACAAAAAAAATTATGGTAGCACGGACGGCCGCAAGTAGAGATAGCTGCCCCTCTCGGAATTGCGATTAATTTTGTTGAATTGTCATTACTATCGATTTTTAACAGATTTAAATATCCTATTTTGGGATTATCCGAAAACAGGTTTATTATATCTAGGGTATATGCAGTGCTAAACCCAAAGTATAATGAAATCTGTTTTTAGCGATGAATATGAAACCTTCCGTTGCTGTATGATTGCTGCTCGTAAAGAAGCGCAACTAACTCAGGAGTCTGTTGCTAAATCTCTTAAAAAGCCCCAGTCTTTCGTAGCCAAATATGAAAACGGTGAACGACGGTTAGATGTAATTGAGTTTCTGTTAGTTGCTCATGTAATTGGTGTAGATCCTTGCGATATTATTAGGAAAATTTCCCAAAAAATATCTAAAGCATCTTGTGAGAGGGAGATATGAATACGCAAGATGTAATCAGACTTGCATCCCACTATCTAGATCGCTTATCGGGTAACACTTTCGACGTTTTAGATGTATCTAAACCTGTTACCGTAGATGCAGCAGTCAACCTGTCTAAAGTTATCTCAAAGCTTTCGCCCTTAGTCGGAAATTTAATCGAATTTAACACCGTTGAATTCTTGAATCAACAAAATGAGTTCGCTGAATTTGGAAAGTGGCATAGGCAAGATCCGGGCTTTCCAGATACTATTTTCCTGGGCATAGTTCAACCAACGCCAGGATTAGAAATTAAAGCGTGGTTCCCACTAGCAACAGAGATAACAGCACGTTTCAAAGATAGTCAGAATCACTTTAGGTTCGATCAGACCTACGTTGCTATCCTGGCATGGCTACCCGATAAAATCATCTATGGCAAGCCTCGCATTCTTGATGTGTGCGTTGTCTCTGGTTTATCGGTAGCTGTAGCGAGAGATACCCACTATCACAATCCGCCGGATTATCTTGTTTTAGAGCCGGAAGATACAACTCAAAGAACAGCAAATTTGCAACAAACAAACACCAGTGGATATAAATTCCAAGGCTCTGCTGAGGAGTTTTTAGAAGCTAAGAAAATAGTTGATTCATGGGGTACTCAAGGAAAAGTCTACAAACCAACAAGAGAGTATCAGCGCCTTCTGCGGGAGCTACGGATACGCTATGAATATAGACTAGATACAAATTTTGCAAAGATGGACAGAATTGTACATCCAGGCATTGAGGAATTTAAGCGACGTGTCTACAATACTGAAGTTTCCGCTATGACCGTTGGTCGGTGGAATAAGCTTTTATCAAGTCGCCTAGAAGGCAGCATCAAGAAATCCCTACAAGATTATCTACAGATTAGAGAAGAGAGTATTGATGAAATTATTGATTAAATCTCTGTACACCATAGTAGAAATAGTCGGGGTCTATCTCGCAAGAAAAGGCTTTTCGTTTTAGTTTACGTGCTGACAAAGCTGCACTGAAAAGTCCACCAAAAGGTTCCCATATAACATCGTTTTCATCGCTCGATGCCTCAACAATAAGGTTCATCAGATCCAGAGGTTTTTGGTTGAGATGTAATGCTTTTCCAGAGAGAGCTTTAACTCTCTCATCGCCCCGTAAAGCTTGACGCTCCCAAACGTTTGTAAAACCGTGAGGGCATCTAAATTTCGATCGCATCTTGCTCCATTCTTGTCCCGTTAAAGGCTGATTGCCATCCAGCGAAAAGTATGGTTTTCCTTGAGGACTACCATACTCATTTGCATAGTTCACTAGCCTTTCAAACATCTCGGTCGGAGGGAAATACCACAAATGCCCTTGATCGAAGTATTTCCTGGTTGCTGCATCCACCAGCCCGCAAGCATTATTGGCCCGTCGTAACGGCAACCCAGAGCGTTTCCACTCTCGCAATAACCACGCCTTTAAGGTAAGTTCATTAACTGTTACTTCTCTAACGTATTGAACGCAGACTTCTGTAACGACGGGGAACCTGCGAATTTTCTGTGTGTTAACATTCCCTGCGATATGACCTTTTCCCTTGTTCCAAATATTGGAATTGACATAGCGCCAACCATATTTTTCTAGAAGTGGATGCACAATAGCCCAACCAATCTCTGAATTCCAAAACCAGAGTGTTGTACAGGGTATCGCTGCTTTTGACCAGGCCTCGATATGAGGTTTATACCAATTAGGTAAATCAATGTGATCTGAGGTATCTCCTTCAAACCCAAGAATACCGTAAGCTCCATCTGAAACTATGACAGTAGGTTGCTCCCAATTGTCGTAGTGCTGGAGACTATCGCCGAGATATAAAGTAACGTATTCGTCACTCCATGTAGAAAAATTAAAATTGGTATTGAGATTAGCTACTTTGCCACGACCAACAGTGCTGCTCGCTTTGCGTTTTAAGATGCTGGGAGAATTCGCTTTTGCGTTAGGACTCATTTATTGACTTACGTGACTGTAAAAATTAAGTACAAATATTTTATCCTGTTTTGGGATATTGAGGGTAAGTGATACCAAAGTTAACCTACCTACTTCCGCTTTGTTGACAAAAAAAATAGTTCGATCGCCCAATCCCATCAAATCCCATCAAATGTATCACAGGGATATCTCAGTCACCGCAATATTACCCTCAAAACACACATCAACATCAGTCCCCGCCGCCCGATCGCGCGACCCATATTCTCCCGCATAATAAAAGTATTCTCCCTCCATGCGGTAAACCACTGGCAGTGGCTGCGTCGAAGGCTGGCAAAACACAATATCCGGTTCCGCACTTCCCGGCGCTAAATGCGGCAAATTCACATTCCAGAAACACCCCGACTTTGGTTCCCGATTCAGCAAATCCGCCAACACCCGCGATGTCCACCGAGTAGCGACATCCCAGTCAATTTCGAGCGGCCTTTTAATCCGGTGGGAAATTGCGATTCCCGGAATACCGTGCATGGCTGCTTCGCGCACAGCCGCCACCGTACCCGAAATATACACGTCAACCCCCAAATTGCCACCCGCGTTAATACCCGAAAGCACCAAATCCGGCTTTGCACAAACGTGATGAAGAGCAATACGCACGCAATCGGCCGGTGTTCCCCCTACAGCATACTCAAATTCCGATCGCCGATCGACATGAATCGGACTGTGAGCAGTCACTTGATGCCCGCAGCCCGACAATTGCCCCTGCGGAGCTACCATAATTGTCTTGCCGCTTACTGCTTGCAAAAGTGCTTGAATGCCGGGAGCATCGATGCCGTCGTCGTTGGTTAAAATTATTGTCATTGAAAATGTGTCGGTTTTATAGAACCGATTTGAGAGCGCAGAGGCTGGCAACCTTCTGGTAGCTCTAGCCCAAATTGGTTGTTGGTTGGTGGCGATCGTCAGTATGAGCATTGCCACACATTTATATCATCGCATTAATTGAACAATTGCCCCAGAAATGTGGCGCGCCACATTTTAGCCCAGTCGCACCTTGAGATGACAGCTAAAGCGACTTGTTACGCTTGCCCCAGTGCAGCATTCATGACATCACTGTCGATGCAAACATCTAATCACATAATTTTTTCCTCGGCTCTCCCCGATGCTTAGTGTTAAAAGTAGCAGATGATACTAACTATCTGAGACTGAACGTTGAAACCCTCGATCGTGCTAAATTATTAGCTTGCGTTATCACCATAAGTATGAGAGAGCCGATAATAAGTTAATGTCGATTCCAATTGCGCTTTGAGGCAGGGGATGGGAGAATATATATGAAATCCTTATCAAAGATAGTATCTAAGTGACAGTCCTCATTTCCCCTTCATAAATCAAATACTTATCTACACTGTTACCATTATTATATTTTAACTCAGGAGAGCCACATGAGCGAACCCACTAAAAGCAATACCAAAGCAGGCTGTCCCCCAGTTCCTCAGTCAATTATGACCGCCAGTCGGAAAGAACTATGTAATGTCCCATTGGAGATTGAGGGGGAACTACCAGAAGAGGTACAGGGTTATATCTTCATTGTTGCGCCAGTAGGAACCGTTGAATCAGGAGGTCTTCCTTTTGCCGACGGAGACTCATTTTTGAATGGCGACGGCATGATTTACCGACTTGATTTTAATCAAAAGGGTCAAGTAATTTTGAAAACGCAGATTGCCAAGCCTCTAGATTACCATTTTGACGAAGCAACTAAAGGCACTAAGTTGGGATTTCGCAATCATGGGATCTTAAGGTTTTCCTTACTTCTGGGCGCTCGCAACGAGTTAAATACAGCTTTTCTGCCCGTAAAATTCTCTCAAGACGAACCTGAGCGCTTGCTAGTAACTTATGACGCGGGTCGTCCTTATGAGATTGATACAAATACCCTTAAGGTGGTGACGCCAGTTGGGTCAAATAAAGAGTGGCGTCCTGAAGCTCCTCTGCCCTATCTTTTTCCACCCATTTTTAGTACCGCCCATCCTGCCTTTGATACCGACACGGGCGAGATGTTCGCAGTTAATTATGGTAGATCGTTAGAAAATTTTCTTGAGACTATACCTTTCATTAAAGAGATAGACGAATGCTTTCCAGAAGTTCGTCAATTTTGGGGAAAATTTAAGGGTTTAGAAGATTTCGTCTATCTGATTCGTTGGGATGGCGTAAATCCCTTAGAGCGGTGGACGCTGGTAAATGCTGATGGTTCACCAGTCAGCATTAAGCAAACTATCCATCAGATTGGAGTAACCGAAAATTATGTAATTTTGATGGACACAGCCTTTAGCACTGGACTGGATCAGTTGCTGGGCAATCCTTTTCCAGGCGACAAGGAGCGAGAAATAATTTTAAGGAACTTATTAGCAAGTCCACCTTCACCCGATTCTATTATTTATATCGTTAGTCGCAACGATCTGCAAAAGGGGCAGCGTCCAGCCTTGAACGAACCAGAAGTTAACGTTGTCGCGCGGAAAGTGGTAATTCCCCTCGAAGCAGCTCACTTTTTGGTGGACTATGAAAATCCTAATGATAAAATTACGCTCCACGTAGCCCATATTTGTGCTTGGGACGTTGCTGAATGGCTGCGTAAATACGATCTTTCCGCTTATCAACCCCACAATCCCGTGCCTAAAAACTTGCCTGGGATGGAACTGAATGAGATGGACATCAGCCGTTTGGGACGCTATGTAATTGACGGAAAAAACCAAGTCGAGCCAAAAGTTATCTGGGATATCGAGTGTACGTGGGGGCTTGGATTATACGCCTACCTTGACCGATTACCATCAGGTAAAACTCCCAGAAAGCTAGATAATATTTACTGGATTTCTTTCGGACTGTGGAAGGATTTAACCACCGAGTTTTTGTGCCACTTATACCGAGATTATAAGTATCAGAAAGTACCGCAGTCAGATGTTCTGGCTCTGGCTAAAAAGGGCGTACCAGCTTGCTTGCTGCGACTGGAAACGCAGTCGATGGAAATTGCCGATCGCTATCAGTTTGATCCAGGCTACATCGTGAGTTCACCGCAGTTTATGCCGCGTCGCGGTAATCAAGGTAGTTCAACTGACGGTTATATAGTTTGCACCGTTTTCACTCCCCAAAGAAATGAAATTTGGATTTTCGAGGCTGACAATTTGTCTGGCGGGGCGAAATGCAAACTCAGCCATGAATCCCTTGACTTTACATTCACATTGCATACAGCTTGGTTAGAACAAATAGGGCCTCGTTCAGCTAAATACAAAATCTCGTTGCCGGAAGATTACGAGGAATTAGCAAAGAACTTCCAATCTCCGCCGGAATTCGAGAAAGAGATTCAGGAGTTGTTTGCTAAAGAGTTGTACCCGCGCTTTGAAAGTGAGTAAAAATTTACTAACAGGCAGATTATCCATGAATCTGCCTGTGATTTTGAATAGTTAATGAAAAGGGTAAGGTGAAAACAATGCTCGTTCTTTCAGGATACGAAATCATAGAAAAAATTTACGATGGAGTAAGGACTGTTGTATATAGAGCTAAAAAAGATGGTTACAGACAACCAGTTATCATGAAAATTATTAAATATGAATATCCTACGCTTGAACAAATCACCAATTTAAGGCAAGAATTTATAATTACTCAAAATTTAGAGTGTGAAGGAATTGTCAAAACTTACAACTTAGAAAATTATCAGAATAGTTTAGCGCTAATATTAGAAGATTTTGGGGGTCTATCCCTTTATCATTTTATGGCAGCCAATAACCTGTCAATAACTGAGTTGCTGAGGGTAGCGATCGCTCTCTCCGAAACTTTGATCTATCTCCATCAAGTACCGATAATTCACAAAGACATTAAGCCCTCAAATATCATTATCAATCCAGCGACCGGAAAAGTAAAACTGACTGACTTTAGTATTTCATCGCGCTTGGAATTAAAAAACCAAAGCATTAGCAATCCCAACTTGCTAGAAGGGACTCTCGCTTATATGTCACCCGAACAAACGGGGAGGATGAATCGAGCAATTGACTACCGCACCGACTTCTACTCTTTGGGAGTGACTTTCTATGAAATGCTGACCAACCAGTTGCCATTTACTACCACCGATCCGATGGAGTTGGTTTACTGTCATATTGCCAAACAACCCGTCCCACCTAAAGAGGTAGCAGAAATTCCTCAAGCGGTTTCAGATATTGTGATGAAACTGTTAGCCAAAAATGCGGAAGACCGATATCAAAGTGCGGCGGGATTAAAATTTGACCTGGAAACTTGTTTGCAGCAATTGCAGACAACTGGCAAGATTGAAAATTTTCCCATCGGTCAACGCGATCGCGGCAACCAATTACTTATTCCCCAGAAGCTTTATGGTAGAGAAACCGAAGTCCAAATTCTTCTAGATGCCTTTGGACGAGTCAGCCTCGGTGCCACCGAGATGATGTTAGTTTCCGGTTATTCCGGGATTGGTAAAACTTCAATCGTCAATGAAGTTCATAAACCAATTGTAGCAGCTAGGGGATATTTTATTGCGGGTAAGTTTGACCAGTTTAAGCGCAATATTCCCTATGCGGCGTTAATCCAAGCATTTCAAGAATTAGTTCGTCAGCTATTAACCGAAAGTTCCGAACAAATTGCTATTTGGAAAGCAAACTTATTAAAAGCGCTAGATAATAACAGTCAAGTTATTATTGATGTTATCCCGGAAGTCGAACTAATTATCGGTAAACAGCCTGAAGTTCCTCAACTGGGTTCATCGGAATCCCAAAACAGATTTAATCGGGTATTTCAACAATTTATTCGCGTTTTTTGTCAACCCGAACACCCGCTCGTCATATTCCTAGACGATTTACAGTGGGCAGATTCGGCATCTCTCAAGCTAATCCAACTCTTAGTCACTGACCCAGATAGCAAATATTTATTAACGATTGGAGCTTATCGAGATAACGAAGTCAGTCCCGTTCATCCTTTAATTCAGACAATAGAAAAAATTCAAGAAACTGAAACGGTGGTGAATAATATCACCATTCAGGCGCTGGCTTTGGATAGCGTCAACCAATTAATCGCGGACACTCTCGATTCCAGCATAAATTCAGACAAAATAAAAGTTTTTTCACAGTTACTTTTTAATAAGACCCAAGGCAATCCGTTTTTCTTAACGCAGCTACTCAAAACCCTGTACTCGGAAAATCTGCTGGTTTATCAAGTAGATATAGACCGCTGGGAGTGGGATATTCAACAAATACAGGCGATTGGTATCGCAGATTTCAATATCGTTGAACTGGTTGCCAGAAATATTCGCAAACTCCCAGAAACAACCCAGAAATCATTAAAATTAGCGGCTTGTATCGGCAACCAATTTAACTTAGAAGTTTTATCAATTGTCAATGAAGAATCAAACATAGCGACGGCTGCTCATTTGTGGGAAGCACTGCAAGCGGGTTTGATTCTGCCGCTGTCTGAAAATTACAAAATTCCTCTAGTGTTTGCCCAGGAAGATTTGGCATCTGTACGCGATATCAAAGTTGACTACAAATTTTTGCACGATCGAGTGCAGCAAGCAGCTTATTCTTTGATTCCAGAGTCAGAGAAAAAAGCCACTCACCTGAAAATTGGTCAACTGTTGCTGAATAATACAACAGAGCAAGAGCGAAAAGATAATATTTTTGCTCTGGTTAACCAACTGAATTTTGGCACAGATTTGCTAACTAATCAGTCAGAAAAAGATGAGTTAGCCCAATTAAACCTGATTGCTGGACAGAAAGCAAAGGCAGCTACTGCATATGAAGCCGCTATTAATTATTTGAATGTAGGTATAGAACTCCTGAGTCAAGATAGCTGGGAAAGTCGATACGATTTGACATTTGATTTTTATCTGGAAGCGGCGGAAGCCGAATATCTCAATGCCAATTTAGAACGAGCGGGGAGCTTGTGCGATCGCACTCTCCAAAAAACCAAAACCATCCTCGAACAAGTCAACTTATACGAACTGAAAATTAGGCTTAACCTCGCTAAAAACCTGAACAATTCTGCGGTAGATACCGGACTGCAAGTTCTAGAAATGCTGGGAGTGACCATATCTCAATCACCGCCGCAAGAACTCAATATTGAGGAGTTAGCTAACCTGCCAGAAATGACCGATCCCTACAAGCTGGCGGCTATGCAGTTTTTAGTTCTGATTTTCCCACCAGCTTGCTTCGCAGAAAGCCCGCTATCGCTACCAATTCTATATACTATGATCGAACTTTCTCGTCAGTATGGGAATTCGCCACAGTGTACTTTTGCATATTCTATTTACGGAATACTCGTGTCTTGGCTCATACCAGATATAGATTTTGCCTATCAACCCACATTCCGCACCCCCAACTGGCACATACGCGGATTGAGGGGGTAAAAGTGAATCATCCGAGACAAAG
>NZ_JAUBTV010000129.1:0-14084 GCF_036705145.1 Microcoleus sp. B5-D4
TCATTATTATCTCCGATGATTCACTTTTACTTCCTCAATCCGCGTATGTGCCAGTTGGGGGTGCGGAATGTGGGTTTAAAATCAGTATATGAACTTCAAGAGCCAAAGTTAATGACCGAGCAAATTCTGCCGCAAGTTCTAGAGCAAATTTTGAGTGACACCAAAACACCGGATGCTGTTTTTTCGGCTTTGGTGCCGGCTTTAGGCGAGGTGTTAAATTGCGATCGGGTCTTTCTCTACCTCCGCAATCCTGAAACGCAAAGGGGCAGAGTACCTTACTGCTGGCGTCGCAACTCTAATTTTCCAGAGATTGGGGACGCGGAATGGAAAAAAGAACCAGAATCTTTAGGGGAAGAAGACCCTTTGTTTGCAGCAGCTTTGCGAACTGAACCGTCGATTTTTGTTGAGGATGTTGAAACAGCAAATCCTGAAGTAGTCAACAAAAATTTTGAGGCAAAAGAGTTCGGACATCGAGCTTTGATTCACGCTCACCTTTGTGCTGACGGCTTATTGTGGGGGGTTTTGCAGCCTTGTATGTTCGATCGCCCCAGAGTTTGGACTGACTTCGATCGCCAAGTTATCGCAGCAGTTACAGAAAAAATTTCGCCTTTAGCTGTCGCTTATGTCACCGCCTCAGCATCAAAAGATGAGCGATAAAAATCAATAATTTACCTGTAGGGAGGGGGTGGGCAATGAATGAATGAATGAATGAATGAATGCTTTCCGGCAGACGACAGACCGTTTCCGGTTCCCCCCTTTTTAAGTTAGGGGGGATCGAGCCGCTAATTTTCACAGAAAATTCGGGTACAAAATTTGAGCTGATTGTTCTCACCAATGGTGAGGTGTGCATCGCCCTACAGATAGAGCTTGGTGCACAATTCCTGTTTAAAAAACGCCCCAATTTTGAATGCCCCGACTGCTGAAAACCCCTTGAACCCGACTAATATCATCCTCAGCGCCATCTACTACTACCAAATAATCGCCGGCCCGCAGGCGATCCGTGTAAATTCTAGCTGTTTCTTCGGGAATTCCCAAGTCAGTCAAGGCCTTGACCACTCCACCGAAAGCCGCCGCCGAGACGCCAGTGCTTGCTACGCTAGCCACCAGTGAGGCGCCCAAAGTCCCCGCTGCAATCATCGGCCCGATTCCGGGAATAGCTAAACTTCCCAGACCCACTAGCACGGTGGCTAAAGCACTATTTGTCAGAGTGTCTGCTACCACTCCTGCTCCTGTGTCTAGATTTTTATCACCCACTTGAGCGATCGTTTGAGTATCCCCTACAGACTCGCCTGCCTCCCTAGCAACAACCGAAACTTTATCCATTGGAAACCCCGAAGATTTCAATTCTGTTAGAGCTTGCTCGGCATCTTCGCGGTTAGAAAACAATCCCAACGCGCGGGTTTGACTGCTTGTTACCATATCTTTCTTCTTATCCCCTGTAAAATTAAACTCAAATTCAAGCCTAATTATTGAGCTTGTTTTCAATCACTTATATTGATATTTTTCGGTGTTTATCTTCAGCATTCATCTATCTGTAGATATAACCTGAAAAACAGCAACAAAATTTATAAAATCAGCGCCCCAAATCGTGCATCGCATTAATCTCGATCGCACATCTTTGAGTCAGCGCTTGCAACTCCTCGCGATCCGACGAACCGGGCGCTTCAATTAGCTTGCCAATTCGCACCGTCAGCGGCACCGGACGCGGCACTGCCGAACCTTTGGACGAAATGGCGTGAGTTCCCCACAAGCTAACAGGTAACAGCGGCGCTTTTGCCTTAGCAGCTATCAGCGCAGCACCTAATTTCGGTTCAGTAATTCTGCCATCCGGCGTGCGAGTTCCCTGCAAAAATACACCCGTCGCCCAGCCATTTTCCAAAGAGTTGATCGCCGAGCGAATTGCACTGCGATCGGCACTTTCCCGCTTGACTGGGTAAGCACCGTAAAGCGTAATTGCCTGCTTCAAAATAGGAACTTTAAATAACTCTTCCTTCGCCATAAATGCGACGGGCCGCCTCATGCAATTCGACAAAATCGGCGGGTCAAAATCGCTGGCGTGATTGCTGACTACCACCACCGGCCCTTCTGTCGGAACATTTTCTGCACCGTAGATGCGGCCCCGAAAGTACAGGTGCAGCATCGGGCTGACAATTGACCATTTGAATAAATAGTAGAGAAGTAAACTTTCGACTGGTTCGCGACTTTTGCTCACAGAAAAACCTTAAATTTTAAATTACATCGAATATTAGCCTATCAGTTCAGCAATCAAAAAAGAAGCACTACACGGATTTTGACACGGATACACGGATAGGCCCAGCGATCGGACTGTTTAGCTAATTGGCTAAGTTGACTATCATCAGTGTATCCGTGTTTATGCGTGTCGTGCTGTTAGATGATTCGGCGGTTGAAACCGCTTTGCAAGCTTCTGTAGCGCCCGAATTTATTCTGGCGAATTCTTTGCAAAGGCTCAATTTCCGGCCAGCATAGCTTTTTGTCCTTCCGAAGAAGTCGCGTAGCCCAAGAAATCCTTAACTGCTTGACTAGGAGGATTTTTGTAAGCGTAGTACAACTGCCGCTTGTAAGGATAGTTACCCGCATCCGGCGTCGCACCGTTAACGGGAACAACACGCACCGTTCTCTGATTGGCTACTTGAGCGAAAGTCGCATAGCCAATACCGTTGTTGCCTAAAGCTTGCAGCAGAGGAGTTGTAGCATCTCGATCGAGCGTGGTAATATTTGCCGTCGTACCAAACTCGCCACCTCGGAGCACTTGTTCTTTAAACGTTTGGTGAGTGCCACTAACTGCCGGTCTGTTAATTACTTTAATCGGGCCTGCCGGGCCGCCGACTTTCGACCAGTCTTGAGCATTTCCCTTGAAGATATCTTGAACTTGAGCGGAAGTTAAACCTCCTTTGAAGGGGTTGTTAATGCCAACTACAAGGGCGATCGTATCTAGGGCAACAGGCACCGCTGCCAAACCCTGACCTTGTTCTTGAGCCGTCAAAGGTCGCGATACCGCTGCAATATCGGCTGTTCCCGCCGCCAAATCCTGAATTCCTTTTTCAGAACCGTTCGCTTTGGTATCGACTCTCGTGCCGGAAAATTTGCCTTGAAAGCCGTTCTTGAGGTTCTGATTGATTGTCACCATGCTGGTGGAACCGTCAATTCTCACCGCCGTACCCGCAGGAACAGAAGCTGGAAGCGCAAAGGAACTAGCTGCAACAGGCGAAGCGCCGCCAACTACGGGTGCGACGGGAAGTGGGACGCCATCGCCTGCAGGTGTGGGAGTGGGGGGATTGTTACTAACATCTTGCGATGCTGGTTTGTTGAGAAAAAAGAACCAACCGCCAGCGGCGAGCAACAGAAATAACAGAATAAAAACTATGGGGGGAGGCCCACTCTTAGCCATAAACTCTCCTTAGTTTGGAAGTTCTTTGTTGTTGGAGTCGTCTAACATTTGTAGCCTGCGATTAACTTCATCGTCTAAGGTCATATTTTCTAATTCTGCCTGAATTTTTTCTTGGGGGTTTTCAGATATTTCTGCTAAAGCTTGCTGTTTGAGGTGGCGGCCGTGGACGGCGTTTTTGGCTTGCTCAAATTGCGATCGAGCTGAATCGATACTGAGGTCGTTGTTGACTTTGGATATGGCTCTGAGGGCTTCGTTAATCTCAGCCATATCTTTCATATTTTGCATATCGGTTTTGTAAGCTTCCAGCTTCATCCGTTCTCGATTTAGCTTGTCTTTGGAAGAGTTCACGAACTGTTCGGCTTGTTTTACTTGGGCTTCTAACTGCGGCAGAATTTGTTCTGTCTGAATTACTTTCGACATTGCCAAGCGGGCTGCTTCTTCGTTGCCGTTGCGCTGGGCTGTGATGGCTTGGCGCTCTACGGTTTGCATTTCCCTAACTTTTTCTTCATATTTAGTTTTGGCGCGCTGGTAGGCTGCAACTTGGGTGGAGACTGCGACTGCTAGCTTTTGCACTGATTCTTGCATCGATCGCAGTGACTCTTCGGCTACCGCCACCGACACCTGGCCGCCGGATTCCACGGGCAGTCCCCACATCCAGTTCCAGGCACCTACTATGGTTCTGCCTGCCTTGTCGCCCATCAACCAGTAAAGGACTTTTTTCATATAAGTACCAGATAAGCTTGGTTTTTATGCCTAGTGTATATCAGGATTTGTCGATCGCCCCGTCAATCGATTTTAGATTTTAGATTTTAGATTTTAGATTAAAGAATTGAAGCATTGACTTGCGCGAGATAAATTCGGGGGCTCCTTTATCGGATACAGGTTTTTTATTTCTGGACGGATGAATCACGTGGCGGGTATCCTGGATGCTTTCGGTCAGGTCGATCGATTTCTCGATTTTTGATTAATATTGTCTAAATGTCTGGATCGTCTATCCCCAATTTGCACAACAGGCAATATTCGGATTTGCCTGTTGTGCAAATTGTTTTTCGGCAATCTTCAGGCCTGTTAACTCTCAATTTTATAACCTGCCGTTTAATAACAGGCTAAAAATAGATTAAGCGGGCAATTCGGCAAAACTGCTCACATTTACCAGCGCTAAATCGGGACAAGTGCGTTTGATCAAACCTGTGAGAACTTTGCCGGGGCCAATTTCCACTACGCGATCGATTCCTTGTTGCGGCAATTGCAGGGAAATTTCTCGCCACCGCACGCCTTTGGTCATCTGCTGAGTCAACCGCTGCTTTAAAGTGGCTGCGCTGGTAGTGGCTGAGGGTTCTGCGTTCGAGAGCACCAGCATTTTAGCATCGGAAAACCTTGCAGACTTTAAGGCTAGTTGAAACTCGGCCGCCACCCCGGCCATCAGGGGAGAGTGAAACGCACCGGAAACATTCAATTTAACGGCGCGTTTGACTTTGATTTTGGCAAGCAAATCTTCTACTGCTGCGGGCGTTCCAGAAATCACGACTTGTGCTTCGCTGTTGTCGTTTGCCAGCACCACATCTCGGCTGTATTGAATTTGCAGTTCTAGTTCCTGCCTGTCGAACCCGATCAAAGCCACCATTTGGCCGCCGGAGGCAGTATCCATGAGTTCGGCGCGGCGTTTGACTAAGCGCAATCCGGTTTCAAAGTCAAAGACGCCTGCTGCGTAGAGGGCAACGTATTCTCCTAAACTGTGACCGGCAACTACCGCTGGTCGATCGCTTTTTTCTCGCACTAAGTCGGCCAAAATACTTTCTACTACGAACAAGCAAGGCTGAGTGTAGAGAGTCCGAGATAGTTTTGCTTCTTCTTTTTGGCAAACTTCCGGGACAGACCAGCCTAAAATTTCTTTAGCGAGCTCAAATTTGGCTTTGGCTGTTGGCAAGTTTAATAAGTCTGCACCCATCCCGATCGCCTGGGAACCTTGTCCGGGAAATACCCATGCTGTTTTAGTCATTTTTCCGGTAATCTGCTAATTGGTGGTTGCTAATTGGTGATTGCAAAAATTCTTTCTTTCCCGCTTCTAACTTCGCTCGCTGGTATCCGCTATCTTTCGGTTAACGAACTATCTACTCGCGACTCACAATTATAACATATAATTGCGATTTTTACCAGGTTTATATTTTTTTTGCTACTTTAATTTAATTAATAGCCGTAACAAAATTTTTAACCTTCAAGCCGGGGAAAGTCGATCAAAGAATAGAGGATTTTCAATCTCAGGGCGGGCTTGTCAAGAACTCCTGTCCCGAGGGAGTACGGCTGCGCCCCTTGCCCTATGTATGGCTTGTTAAAGGATTTGTATTATGCAACGGTCGCACTCCCCACAATCATTAGCCAAAGTTTAAAGCCGCCAAACATTATACCAGTTCCCAAAAAGAATGAAACTGCTTTACCAGCTCCAAACCCATAGTTCCTCAGTAATTCCCAATCTAAAATCTAAAATCTAAAATCGAAAATGGTATTACCTTCCCCATTTAAAAATCGCAGCCCCCCAAGTCAAACCTGCACCGAAACCAGCAGCAGCAATAGTATCGCCCGCTTTAACTTTACCCAGACGCACGGCTTCGTCTAAGGCAAGGGGAATTGAAGCCGCGGAGGTATTGCCGTAATTTGCCAAATTGCTGATTACTTTTTCGGGGGGAATCTTTAGCCTTTGGGCAACTGCATCGAGAATCCGCTGATTGGCTTGGTGCAACAACAGCCAGTCAATTTCAGCAGCGCTGACATTTGCCCGAAACATAGCTTTTTCTATGACTTCCGGCACTTTTCTCACGGCAAAGCGATAGATTTCTTGACCATTCATTGTGATGGGTTCAAATCCACCAACTGCGACGCTGACGCCCTCAATTAATTCTTTTGACTCGGCTTTGTAAGCCAAATTGAGAGACGAATTTTGTGTGCCGTCGCTGCGAATTTCAAATCCCAAAAAGGAATCGACTTCTGAAGCTTGTAATACCACCGCACCTGCACCGTCTCCAAATAGAATGCAAGTACCCCGATCCGACCAATTTACCCAGCGAGATAAAATATCTGCTCCGATCAGCAAAACATTTTGATAAACCCCTGTCCGAATGAACTGCGAGGCTGTAACTAAACCAAAAACAAAGCCGGAACAAGCTGCTGTCAAATCAAAAGCCACAGCTTTTGTCGCGCCCAACTGATATTGAATTTTACTGGCAGTGCCAAACAAATCGTCAGGACTCGAAGTCGCCAAAATAATTAAATCGATATCTGTAGGCGAAATTTCTGCCATGGCGATCGCCTTTTGAGATGCCTCTGTGGCTAAATCGCACAAAGAAGTGCGATCGTCCGCCAGCCTGCGGGAGCGAATACCCGTCCGCGCGCCAATCCACTCGTCATTCGTTTCTACTATCTGACTCAAACCGTTATTATCCAGCGAAACCTGCGGTGTACAAGAACCGCTACCCGTGACGGCAATGCCGAACCCTGATTGCTGCAACATTCCTCTCCATTTACTCGCTGTTCCATCTAGAAATTAAAAATTAAAAACTACCAATTAAAATTATTTTTTAAACTGCTGAAATTACTCTTTTTTAAGCAAAACAGTTGGTTTAAGCTGACATTTTTAATTTTACATTTTTAATTTTTAATTCCTACTTACTGCCTCTAATTCACAGCTTCTTGTTCCAGAGCGCTTTGGTTATTGGACGATCGAATTCGCTCCAGCACTTGGTTGTCAATAGCCTCCTTCGCCAAACGAATGGCATTAAAAATCGAGCCAGCTTGAGACGAACCGTGGCTGATAATGCAAACTCCAGCAACGCCCAATAGCAAACCGCCGCCGTGTTCAACGTGGTCTACCCGCTGCTTAAATCCTTGCAAGCTTTTTTGCAGCAGAGGATCGTTAATTTGATGTTGGAGTCCTTTGACTAATTCTTCCTTCAGCACTTGCACGACGACTTCGCCCACCGCTTCGGCAAACTTCAACAACACGTTGCCGACAAACCCGTCGCAGACAATCACGTCGAATTTCCCCGACAGCACGTCGCGGCCTTCGGCATTGCCCACAAAAGGAATGTTCGGGTTGTCCACCAATAACTGGTGAGTTCGCACTGCGGCGTCGTTGCCTTTAGAAGGTTCTTCGCCAATGTTGAGCAGGCCGATTTTAGGTTCGGCGACGCCGAGAACGCACTGGCTGTAAATAGTTCCCATAAGAGCGAACTGCTCCAAAAATTTGGGGCGGCAGTCCACATTAGCGCCAACATCGAGAATGAGTACAGAGCGGCCCGGTACCATTGTCGGCAAAACCGCACCGATCGCAGGGCGATCGATTCCGGGGAGCCGGCCCAACCTGAGCAGGGCAGCAGCCATTGCCGCGCCGGAGTGACCGGCGGACACCACAGCATCAGCTTGCTGCTGCTTTACCAAGTTCATCGCTACGTTAATCGAAGCGTTGGGCTTGCGTTTGAGGGCACTCAAAGGTTCTTCGTGCATTTCCACCGTTCCTTCTGAAGGAACGATTTCTAGCTGACCTGTACAGACGCGGCCGATCGCGTCTTGTTGCCGGAGCGAGTCTTCTATTTGCTGTGGGTCGCCCACAAGCAAAATCTCTACGCCTAATTCTTCTTGTGCCTTAAGCGCTCCAGCTACAACTTCGGCGGGGGCATGATCCCCACCCATAGCGTCTATTGCAATTCTTGCGCGTGTCGATCCCATTGACCAATGTTTGAGAAACACTAAAAATTCTACCAGGAATTGAACCTCCCCACGTCTAAAGCCGGGGGATTCTTGCCCACCAATCAAGGCGACAACGGGACATTCAAGTATCCCTCTACTCACTCAAACAGCTTAAAACTGAGATTGCGTATACTTTCTGAGTCCTTCGTATGTTTAAGTTTGAACGCTCCATACCCTGCCATTATTTGCCCTTTAACTATTCCAAATCTAGTTGGATCTGTCCGTTGCTGGGATTGCTCCATACTAGGGTACTTCAATGCGCTCTTATGTTATTCCTACTCACTTTTCGCTTGTGCTGATTATACACGGCGGTTGAAACCGCTACCGACTTATCCCCATGTCGGTAGCCCGGGGCTTGCGTCTCGTCTTTCGGTCAGGATCTTGAATCCACAAGTCTGAATAAAAAACTAAAATCCGCTCGCAAGGGCGATCGGACAATTCTTATTTCCGACTACTCTGATAGAACTTGTTTTGTCACTACTTTACTATTTTTGACTGCAAATTGAAAAAATCAATGAAATAGTTTACATGACCGCAAGCACTTTAGTCCGGAAACCCCGGATTCATCCGTGGAGCGAAAAAAAAGCTCCCCATCCTCATCACTTGCCCCCGGATTTATCAGTGGGAGCGCTTTCTTCAATCTGAAATCTAAAATCTAAAATCTAAAATCGATTGACTTTAGGAGTAAAAAATGCTGGATTTATTTAGCTCAGGGATGATGTCTCTGTGGCTGGACATGGCTGGGGTAGGCAGTGCCGCGCCTAATGCTGCGTCCGTGCTGGCTTGGCGGGGAGGGATACCCGGGTTAGTGGTGGCCGAAGATTTGGCTTTTGGGGGAATAGATGGGGCAAATCCAGACTTGCCCGCAGAAGCGACGGTGCGGGAATATTTAAAAGAGTTGAAAGAC
Organism: Microcoleus sp. B5-D4; assembly: GCF_036705145.1. Classification (NCBI taxonomy): domain Bacteria; kingdom Bacillati; phylum Cyanobacteriota; class Cyanophyceae; order Oscillatoriales; family Microcoleaceae; genus Microcoleus; species Microcoleus sp. B5-D4. The sequence continues at coordinate 9,057 of NZ_JAUBTV010000129.1, forward strand.
AAAAACCTGATTGATGGAAATCAGGGAATTTGGGTGCAAGCGGGAATGGTGCCGCTGGTAAGTCAGCAAGGCAAGACGCTGATGCCTGGGGCTTCGCTGACTAAGATTGCGACTTCTCTGGCGTCGCTGGAAACTTGGGGCCCGGATTATCAGTTTGAAACGCGGTTCCGAGCAACGGGGCCGATTAGGAATGGTGTATTGCAGGGAGATTTGGTGGTCAGCGGCGGGGGCGATCCGCTGTTTGTGTGGGAGGAGGCGATCGCCGTTGGCAATGCTCTCAATCAAATGGGTATCAATCGTGTGGCGGGCAATTTGGTGGTGACTGGCAATTTTCGCATGAATTACCAGTCCGATCCTTTGGTGGCGGGGGAGATACTGCGGCAAGCTCTTGAGGGTAGCAATTGGCCTGCGGACGTGGTGGCAATGTATTCTAAGATGGCTCCCGGAACTAGAAAGCCTCAAGTAACGGTGGCCGGCAGCGTCATTGCTGAGAAATTTGTGACTTCGGGGCGTTTGCTGCTGAAGCGCCGATCGCTCCCTTTAGCCGAAATTCTCAAGCAGATGAACGTCCACAGCGACAATGAAATGGCTCAGATGCTGACCGACGATTTGGGCGGGGCAAAAATAGTGCAGCAGCAAGCGACTTGGGCCGCGGGGGTGCCGGAGGAGGAACTTCAATTAGTTAACGGTTCGGGATTGGGAGTGGAAAATCAGATGTCTCCGAGGGCGGCTTGTGGGATGATGCAGGCGATCGCCCGCAACCTTCAGACTACTGGGCTGACGATTGCTGACTTGTTTCCGGTGTCCGGGCGCGATAAAGGAACTTTGGAATACCGACACATTCCGCGATCGGCTGTGGTGAAAACTGGTACTTTGGACACGGTGATTGCTTTGGCGGGAGCCATACCCACGCGCGATCGGGGTTTAGTTTGGTTTGCAATTATTAATCGCGGCACCGATTGGGACTCTTTGAGAGCGCAGCAAGATATATTTTTGCAAAAATTGGTGCAGCAGTGGGGAACTGCATCGATTTTACCAGTAGCAATTACGCCACACATTGACGGCGCCAGACCTGCCTTGGGGGCTGCAAATCGTAGCGATATTTTGGTCGGAGGTTAAGAAATAGGGGTTGAGTTGGGGTTCGAGGAAGGAGCACTGACAAAATAGCTTAGAATTGGAACAAGACTATTGTGCAAGAAGATGATCAAACTGCGATTGAAGAGATACGGGAAAAAACGCGAGACAAGCTACCGGATTGTAGCGATGAACAGTTCTACTCGCCGCGACGGCCGTCCCCTAGAAGAGCTCGGCTATTACAACCCCAGAAATAACGAAACCAGGCTGGATGTTCCAGCGATTGTCAAGCGCCTGCAAGACGGCGCTCAGCCAACTGACACCGTGCGTGACATCCTGAGAAAAGCCCATGTATTTGAACAAGTCGGAGCCGGAGCTAACGTTGAATCCAGCACAGCAACAGTCAGCTAGTCCCAACTATGCTGGACTGGTTAAGTTTTTAATTGGGCCTTTTTTAGAGACGCCCGGCTCTTTGCGGGTTGATTGCGAACTGCACCCGCGCCAATCGCGGGTCTGGGTTAGGCTGGCTTTTGAAGATCCCGACAAAGGCCGGGTTTACGGTAGGGGCGGACGCAATATTCAGGCGATTAGAACTACGCTCGAAGCGGTGGCGCAGACGGCTGGTCAGTCCCTCTACTTAGATATATACGATGGCGAAGCGGGCGATCGTGGATCTGGCCCGCCCAGGGGCGATCGCGATCGCCCGGATCGCGACCGCCCAGATCGTGGCTCGCGGGAGCCGCGAGGCGACTTCCGACCCCGGACGCCACCTCCGTCGCCGAGTCCCTTGGCTAGCAGAACTCCGAGAGAACAACCTCGCCGTACTAACACACCTACGTTTAGAACGAGCAGAAATACTCCCGGTTATTAACTAACTGCAGAAACCAGAAAGAATTTTAGATTTTAGATTGCCTGTTGTAGAGTTTGTATTACAAGCCCCGTTTGGTTTGAAATTGCCGGTTTTGCGATCGGAAACAAATGTAAAATTTAAAATTTCAAATGTCAGCGGCATCAGGTTCATCTAAAATCTAAAATTTCAAATCTAAAATCTAAAATTGCCTGACTTAATAGAAGGGAGATTTGATTTGTGCCTCAAGCACCAAACTCATTTGGGAGCTAAATCTAAAAGACGCCTTAGATACTAGGTAAAACCTAGTAACGGGCGTCTTTTTGTTCGCAAATAGTGACGGGTTGAACGTTTAGTTGTTAACTTTTAATGGCTTATTTGGAGGAGATTATGTTGGCATGAATGAAAAACTAACAATAGAGTTACCGAGCACTCAAAGTGCAATGTCGCTGGCCGGTAATCAAGAAGAAAACCTGAAAATGATCTCTAAGCAAACCGGTGCTACCCTGGTAATGCGAGGGCAAGAACTGCTGATTTCTGGCACAAAAAGTCAAGTAGAATTGTGTCATAAATTAGTGCGATCGCTCTCCGACTATTGGAAATCCGGCAAAAATATTACCGGAGTTGAAATCCAGACGGCGCGCCAAGCTTTGGATAGCAACCGCCAAGGCGATTTACAAGACTTGCAGCGAGACGTTCTCGCCAGAACCCGCCGCGGCGAAGAAATTAGAGCCAAAACCTTCAAGCAGCGGCAATACGTCCAAGCAGTACGCACGCACGACCTGACATTTTGCATTGGCCCCGCTGGTACTGGCAAAACATTTCTAGCTGCTATTTTCGCCGTGCAAGCGCTGTTGAGCAAGCAGTACGAACGGCTGATTTTAACCAGGCCAGCGGTGGAAGCTGGCGAAAAATTAGGGTTTTTGCCGGGAGATTTGCAGCAAAAAGTCGATCCATATTTGCGCCCGCTTTACGACGCCCTGCAAGAAATGATCGACCCTGAAAAAATGGCCGATTTAATGGAAAGAGGCTTGATCGAAGTAGCTCCTCTAGCTTATATGCGGGGGCGCACTCTCAGCAATGCTTTCGTAATTTTGGACGAAGCTCAAAATACGACGCCGGCTCAGATGAAAATGGTGTTGACTCGTCTGGGCTTTCGATCGAGAATGGTAGTGACGGGGGATATCACTCAAACAGATTTGCCGCCAAACCAACAGTCGGGATTGTCAGTTGCCCAAAACATTCTACGCAACGTTGAGGGCATTGCTTTCTGCGAATTCTCTCAGGCGGATGTGGTGCGACATCCTCTAGTGCAGCGGATTGTCGCTGCTTACGAACTGCACGAAACATAGTCATTAGTCAGTAGTCAGTAGTCAGTAGTCAGTAGTCATTGGTTGATTGTTAGTTGTTGTTGGTTCTAATGCTCAAAGTCCAATACCCTATACCCAATTTCCAAATTAAATTATGCCTAACCTGAAAGAATTCTTGGAAGCTTGCGAACAATTGGGAACGCTGCGTTTAATCGTGACTAGCAGCGCGGCTGTGCTGGAAGTGCGCGGTTCAATTCACAAGCTGTTTTATGCGGAGTTGCCGAAGGGTAAATATGCCAATATGCACGCCGAAATATTTGAGTTTCACCTAAATATGGACAAAATCAAACAGGTGAAGTTTGAAACGGGCGAAGCTAAAAGAGGCAATTTCACTACTTATGCAATCCGTTTTCTGGACGAACAAAATGAGGCTGCTTTGAGCGCGTTTTTGCAGTGGGGAAAGCCGGGGGAATACGAACCAGGACAGGTGGAAAATTGGCACGACTTGAAGGAAAAATACGGGGAGGTTTGGGAACCGGCACCTGTTGAGGCTCTTTAAAAGATAGGTTTTTCCACCTTTAAATTGCATATTGGGGGCGGGCAGGATGCCCAACCCCTACTCCCCACAAGCAGAACATTTATTTTTGTGCAACAGGCATCTTGCCTGTTTATGAAAATGGTATAAAATATGATGTTTAACTGATTTGTTGTCTGATTTTTGAATTAATGAACCGCAGAGGGCGCAGAGAACGCAGAGAAGAGAAAGAGAGACAGAAAATTAGTTGTTTGAATGTAATTGGGTATGAAGGGAATTTGGGGTTTTTGTCTGGTTTTGCTGGTGTTGCTGTGGGGTGGCGGTGCGAGGGCAGGGGTTTTGGGCGATCGCATATCAAGTTTTCCCAATTGGGAAAGCAAGCCTCCTATCGCTGTAGCTAAGGGAGATTTGGTATATCCCGACTGGATGGCGGGGAATTGGAATGTTGCTAGCACTTTGGTGGATTTAGCCGCTCCTTTAGCGCCAAATATTGTCACGCCAGGGTTTGAAAGCAACCGCCAGTATTTGCAGCAGCCGATATTATTTAAAGTGCGATTTCAACCTGAAAAAAATCTTGGGTTAATTTCTAATTATACATTTAAAAATGCTCAAAAGATTGTAGCCGATCGCACTTTTAACGGTTTGAATATTGCCAAGGCTTATTTAGGCTATCGTGGCGTACTTTCGGTGAAAGTCGATCCGACCAATCCCAACCGCCAAATTACTGTTTTGAAAGGGGAACGCCAATTAATTTCAATTGTTACCAGTCGGGGAACTGAGACGCCGAATCCTCGCGAGTTTGTGTCTACAGAGATTTCTCAGCAGATTTTTCGGGGAGAGTCTGATATTTATTTAAATGAGGTGGAGACAACAACGGCTTATCGAGTTGTTGGATGCGGGAAAAATGGCGATTCTGCGAGTAAAAGAATTGAGGCAGATCAGGTGACAGCGATTTATTTGTCGCCGCAAGACCCGGATTATTTTGCTGCGGGCGGGCATCCTGTGGCTTTGTACCGATATCGGTTGGAGTTGGTGCGGGCATAATTAAGTTGTCATCTCGATCTACCTAGCAACGATCGGCTTTTTTCGCCCCTGTCTCTCCTCTCATCAGCTTTCCTAATCACACTCATCAGTTTAACTGTCGTCAAACCCCTTTACAAACGTTAACAACACCGTTAATAATATAAACATCATCCGAACATTGACAACCAAATACAGCAATCATAAAACCATGACAACAACCTTACAGCAGCGCGAAAGCG
>NZ_JAUBTV010000130.1:0-14022 GCF_036705145.1 Microcoleus sp. B5-D4
ACCTAATTACGCACTTGATTTAGCCCAATACTTCATCTTATCATGTTTTAGGTTGAAATTAAGATGCGTTTACCCTGCATCTCGCCCGGATTCCAACTCCCCCAATCGAACTCGTCCCAACCATCCCGGCAATGTTGAATGACATCACTGTGAAATTGATGGCAAAAAACCCAGAATCTCGCTATCAAAGTGCTTTTGGGCTCCGGTACGACTTGGAAACCTGTTGGCAGCAGTGGCAAGAAACAGGCGAGATTAACCAGTTTACCTTGGGGGCTAGAGATATTTGCGATCGCTTCGCCATACCCGAAAAACTCTACGGTAGAGAAACCGAAGTTAACGCATTATTAGCAGCATTCGAGCGAGTCGCTAACCCCCCCCCAACTGGGGCAACCACAGGGGGATTGCCCCTACAGTAAGGGGGGGCTAGGCGAGTCCCAACCCCCCCTTAGTAAGGGGGGGCTAGGCGAGTCCCAACCCCCCCTTACTAAGGGGGGGCTAGGCGAGTCCCAACCCCCCCTTAGTAAGGGGGGGCTAGGGGGGGTCGAAATCATGCTAGTTGCTGGCTTTTCCGGTATTGGTAAAACCGCCGTAGTTAATGAAGTTCACAAACCCATTGTCGGAGCGCGCGGTTACTTCATAAAAGGCAAATTCGACCAATTCAAGCGCGATATTCCCTTTTCCGCCTGGGTGCAAGCCTTCCAGAATTTGATGCGGCAACTACTCGCAGAAAGTCCCGCAGAAGTACAGAAATGGCAAGCTAAGATTTTAGAAGCATTAGGTGACAATGCTCAGGTGATTATTGATGTCATCCCCGAATTAGAATACCTAATTGGCAAACAGCCAGCAGTACCAGCAGTTGAAGGGAGTGCTGCTCAAAATCGCTTCAATTTGCTCTTTGGTAAATTTATCCGAGTCTTCGCCACAAAAGAGCATCCTTTAGTAGTTTTCTTGGATGATTTACAGTGGGCAGATTCGGCTTCGCTGAAGCTAATGCAGTTGTTGGTAGGCGATAAGGATACCAACTATCTGTTGTTAATGGGAGCCTATCGAGACAATGAAGTTTTTCCCGCACATCCACTGATGCTAACTTTGGATGAGATTCGCAAAGAGTCGGCGACAGTCAACCAAATTACTTTAGCCCCCTTAGATAAATCTTCCCTAAATCACCTAATTGCTGATACGCTCAGTTGTCCACCAGAACAAGCAGTTCCTTTGACTGAACAGGTTTTAACCAAAACTCAAGGCAATCCTTTCTTTGCCACTCAATTTATCAAATCACTTTATGAAGATGGGTTAATTACGTTTGATTTTAGTTGTGGTTATTGGCAGTGCGATATTGCCCTAATCAAGGCGCTGGCTTTGACCGATGATGTGGTCGAGTTTATGGCGCTTCAGTTGCAAAAATTGCCAGAAAATACTCAGGAAGTTTTGAAACTAGCAGCCTGTATTGGCAACCAATTTGATTTAGCAACTCTAGCAATTGTCCATGAAAAATCTCAGACTGAAACAGCGGCTGATTTGTGGCCAGCACTGCAAGAAGGATTAGTTATTCCCATCAGTGAAGTATACAAATTCTTTCAGGACTCGGAATCAGTTGAAGTTGTACAAGCATCTGATTTATCGGTTCCCTACAGATTTTTACATGACCGCGTACAGCAAGCGGCATATTTTCTGATTCCTAAAGATCGGAAACAGTCAACCCATCTTAAAATTGGGCAACTGCTGTTGAAAAATACTCCTCAAGTAGAACTAGAAAACAACATATTTGATATTGTCAACCAGCTCAATCTCGGAGCAGAATTGCTTGCTGACCAGAAAGAAAAAGCTGAACTAGCAGAATTGAATTTAATCGCCGGTAAAAAAGCCAAGAAGTCCAACGCATATAAAGCAGCTATCACCCATTTTACCTTGGCAATGGAACTTCTGGATTGTAGTTGGGAAGAAAATTACCAATTAAAATTTGAACTGCACAAACAACGGAGTGAGTGCGAATATTTAACCGGGGGTTTTGAGCAAGCAGAAGAACTTTTAACGACTGCCTTAAACAACGGTCAATCAAAACTCGATCTAGCAGAAATTTACGCTATATACATGGCTCTCCGTATGACCCAGGGAAGAAATAATGAAGCCATCCAATTGGGTATAGATATTTTAAGATTGTTTGGATTGGATTTACCTAGTAAACAAGAAGAATTGCCAACAGCTATTGCAGCCGAATCTGAGGAACTACTATTAACCCTTCGCGAAACAAAGATCGCAGATTTACTGGATTTACCAGAAATCGAAGATATCGGTATCAAGGTTACCATGAATCTGCTGGGGGATTTCTGGACAGCAACCTATTTAGCCAGCAATCAGCAGTGGCTAAATTTGTGCGTGCTGAAAACAGTCAACATGACATTAAAACAAGGCAATACAGATATATCAGCCTTAGCCTATGTTAATTATGGCATGATGCTGGCAAATCAGAACGACTATGAATCCGCTTATGAATTTGGCGAACTGGCTTTAAAGGTAGCAGAAAAATTTAATAATATAACTTTGATAGGAAAAGTTAATAATATATTTTCTCATATCATCAATCCATTTAAAAAGCATTTAAAATCGAACATAGCGCTTTACCTGAAGGCTTATGAAGCCAATCTAGAATGCGGCAATATTGTTTGGGGTATTTTTTCTGTATTTTATAGTATATGGACTAGGTTTATTATTGGTGAAAATCTAGAAAGCGTTTATCAAGAATGTGAAAAATTCTTAAGCTTTGTTGAGCAAACTAACGATGAAAATATGATGGCAGCGTTTGCAACACTGCAACGCACTATCTTGAATTTACAAGGATTAACCCACAATCGGTATAGGCTTGATGATGAAGGTTTTAATGAAGAATCTACTATAGAAAAGTGGAAAAAAAATCATTTTTATATTGGTATACACTGGCTGGATACTTTTAAAACTCAAATTTTATATACTTATGGAAAATATCAAGATGCCTTTAAAATAGCCAGAGAAAACTCCAAGATGCTGGGCATAGATGGAGGCTTTTTTAATATCACCCAGCACTATTTATATGATTCGTTGATTTTAACCGCTCTTTATCCTACAGCTACTATTGAGGAAAAAGATGATTATCAGCAAATTTTACAGAAAAATTTGGAAAGGCTGGAAATATGGGCTACTAATTGCCCAGAAAATTTCCTGCATAAATACTTGCTGGTATTGGCAGAATTAGCGCGGATACACGGACAAGACTTAGAGGCAATGGAATTATACGATCGCGCGATCGCGGGAGCTAAAGACAACGGCTACATCCAAGAAGAAGCACTAGCCCACGAACTCGCTGCCAAATTCTATCTCGAATGGGGTAAGGAAAAAATCGCCCAAGTCTATCTCACTGATGCCTACTACTGCTATGCACGCTGGGGTGCTAAAGCAAAAGTTGATGATTTAGAAAATCGCTATCCTCAATTACTAGCCCCGATCTTCAATCAAAAAACCAGCTCAAACACGAGTGATACAATTACCCAAATGATGACGGCAACTGTTACAAGTTCCAGTTCAGGAGTTTCCGGCATTCTGGACTTAGCAACAGTAATCAAAGCATCTCAATCACTGTCAGAAGAAATTAACCTCGATAAGTTACTCTCCACTTTAATGCAAGTGACGATGGAGAATGCGGGAGCTGGAAAAGGAGCTATGATTTTGGTAGAGGGAGATTCATTGGCGATCGCGACTCAATGTGTTAGCGGTCAAGCCTGCAACACCCAATCTACTGCTGTTGCTGGCTCTCTGGAGATTCCCATCACCATCATCAACTATGTCTGGCGCACCCAAGAAACCTTGGTAATTAATGATGCTACGGCCCAGACTACCTTTGCTGCTGACTCCTATATCATCCAACAGCAACCACAGTCGATATTGTGTCTGCCAATTCAACATCAAGGAAAGGCGATCGGCCTTCTTTATCTAGAAAACAATCTGACAACAAATGCCTTTACTCCTGACAGATTAGCAGTCTTAAACATCTTGTCTTCTCAAGCGGCGATCTCGATCGAAAATGCCCAACTCTATGCCAACTTAGAAGCCAAAGTCGAAGAACGCACCCAAGAACTCTCACAAGCTTTAAGCTATCTCGAAGCCACCCAAGCAGAATTGATTCAATCAGAAAAAATGGCAGCTTTAGGACAACTTGTGGCTGGAGTTGCTCACGAAGTTAACACTCCCTTGGGTGCGATTCGCTCCTCGGCGGGAAATGTTTCTAAGTTCTTAAATCAAACTCTAGAACAGTTACCTGCACTGTTTCAATCACTCTCGCCAGAAGAAGCAGATAATTTCTTGAGTTTACTCCAGCTTTCTCTAGAACAAGAAACCAGCTTGTCAACGAAAGAAGAACGCAAATTTAAGAGAGCTTTGAGGAGCCAACTGCAAGAATTAGGCATCGCCGATCCAGATACCGCAGCCGATCGCCTAGTGATGATGGGAGTATATCAAGAAATTGACAGCTTTGTGCCGCTGCTGCAAAAACCCGAGAGCTTGAAAGTCCTGGAAATGGCCTACAAACTTTCTGAATTAAAAAGAGGCCTCGCTACGATCGACACAGCCACAGACAGAGCGTCAAAAGTCGTGTTTGCCTTAAAAACCTATGCCCGTTACGAACAGTCGGGGGAAAAGAGCACAGCCAGCATTACAGAAGGCATTGAAACAATCTTAACCCTTTATCAAAACCAACTCAAACAGGGAGTTGAAGTAGTGAGAAACTATGCCGAAATCCCGCCGATACTGTGCTATCCAGACGAACTAAATCAAGTGTGGACAAATCTGGTTCACAATGCTTTGCAAGCAATGGATTACCGAGGCAGGTTAATTATTGATTTGGTGGAGCAAGACGGGCAGGCTAAGATTAGTGTTACTGACAGCGGTAAGGGGATACCATTCGAGATAAAAGCGAAAATATTTGAGCCGTTTTTTACGACTAAGCCGGCCGGAGAAGGTAGCGGTTTGGGGCTAGATATTGTGAAGAAGATTTTGGCAAAACATCAGGGTAAAATAGAAGTCGAATCGATTCCCGGTCAAACTACATTTCATGTTTTTCTGCCGATGAGCGGCGTCTAAGGATCGCGAATTAAATAATTTACACTCTTGAAAGTGGGATGTCGGGCCCGTCCAGAAAGGACGGGCCCGACATCCCACAAGAACCATCAAATTGTAAGTTATTTAATTCTCATTCCTAAGCACTCACAGGGGCGATTCGGGAGGTTTGTTTTGATCGTTCGGAGGAAGAGTCCTCATGAAAATCATGAGGACTCAAGCCCGAACGATCAAACCTGTTTTGATAGCGGTTGTGCGATCGCACATATTACTTCATAATTCCACTCTAGCCGGAAATGGGCGATCGAGCTGGAATACTTGCATTATATGTATTATACTTAGCTAAAGCTCTGGGGAAATCTCTTATTCAAGAGAATCTGAGTGGGGTGCGGGCGATCGACCTAACATACTCTAGCTTAAAATAAGATCCATCCCGCTAAGTTGATTGACTAATTTTCCGGTTAATAATGAATCACAAAGGAGAAAGAATAGGTGGCTAAAGCAGTTATTTTGTGTGTTGATGACGAAAGAATGGTGTTGGACAGTCTCAGAACGCAGCTCTCATCATCATTTGGCAATAATTATATCTATGAAGCAGCCGAGGATGGTGATGAAGCTTTAGATTTAATTCAAGAATTAAATGAAGACGATGTGAGTATTGTTGTGATTATCTCAGATTGGTTGATGCCCGGTATGAAGGGAGACGAGTTACTGATTCGCATTCACGAGCAATTCCCTAAAGTTGTTAAAATTATGCTGACAGGTCAAGCTGACGAAGAAGCTATTAGCCGAGCTAAAGAATTTGCAAATCTCCACTGCTGTTTGTCTAAACCTTGGTCGGAAGCCGAATTGCTGGAAACTATTAAATCAGGTTTATCTCAACTATGAAACAACAGGTAATTGTCTGTGTAGATGATGACAACACCGTGCTGAAGAGCCTGAAAGCAGAACTCCAAGAAGTTGTCGGCAATGCCTATCTCATAGAAATTGCCGAGGGTGGGGAGGAAGCATTAGAGTTGATTGAAGAACTCTTGTCAGATGGGTATGAAGTACCGTTAATTATTTCCGATCATATCATGCCTGAGATGAAGGGAGATGAATTATTAAAAAAAGTTCATATACTCTCGCCCAAAACTATCAAAATCATGCTGACAGGTCAAGCAGATATTGAGGCTGTGGGAAATGCTATCAAAAATGCCAATTTATATCGTTATATAGCTAAACCCTGGCAGCAAGAAGATTTGAGTTTGACGGTAAAAGAAGCAGTAAACAGTTATATTCAAAATAAACTTCTGGCATCACAAAATGCGCAGCTTCAGCAAATGAATGAGGAATTGGCGCATTTAAACCGCGAGCAAGCCTTGCTGATTACCCTACTTCACGAAAATGAAAATCGCTTGATGCAGTTTTTGGAAGCAATGCCAATTGGGGTGGGAGTGTTGGACTCGGAGGGCCAAGTTTATTTTGTGAATCAGAAAGCAAAAGAGATATTTGGTAAAGGAGTTGTACCGGATACGAGTGCCGAACAACTGTCAGAGGTTTATCAAACTTATCAAGCCGGTACAAATCAAGAATATCCTCCCGATGATTTACCGATTGTGCGGGCATTGAGGGGGGAAAATGCCACCGCTGAAGATATAGAAGTGCATAACGGCGATAAAATTATTTCTTTAGAAATTTCGGCAACTCCCATTTATGATACCAACGCTAAAGTCACCTATGCTATTAATACTCTCTTAGATATTACCGATCGCAAAAAAGCGGAAAGAGATCGCCAAAAATTCATTGAGGAGCTTTTTGAGGTGAATTGCAATTTGGAACTGGCACTAGATACAGAAGTAAAAATCACTGAGGCGACAAGTCGCTTTGTACCCAATCAATTTTTAGCTTTTTTGGGATGTGACAGTATTGTTGATGTTAAATTGGGAGACGCAGTGGAGTTGGAAATGTCGATTTTGTTTTCTGATATCCGCGATTTCACTACTCTTTCGGAACAGATGACACCGGAAGATAATTTTAAATTTATAAATTCATATTTGAGTTATATGGAACCGCTGATTGTGGAAAATCAGGGGTTTATTGATAAATATATTGGCGATGCAATTATGGCTTTGTTTAGCGAGGGCGCGGATGATGCTTTGAAAGCGGGAATTGCCATGCTGCATAGTCTTGCTGAATACAATCGAGATCGCGCTACTGTGGGTTATGTGCCGGTTCAGATTGGGGTGGGAATTAATACTGGTTCTTTGATGTTGGGTACTGTTGGCGGACGCAATCGGATGGATGGTACTGTGATTGGCGATGCGGTTAATTTGGCGGCTCGGATTGAAAGTTTGACGAAAAATTATGGGGTGTCGCTGTTAATTACTCAGCAGACTTTCGATGGCTTGAGAAACCCTGCTGATTATGGGATTCGGGTAATTGATAAGGTTCAGGTTAAGGGAAAGTCTGAATGGGTTACTGTTTATGAGGTTTTTGATGCAGATTTGCCGTTCGTTCAAGCGGGGAAGTTGGCTACTTTGCCAGTGTTTGCTGAGGCTTTGTCTTTGTACGATATGAAGAATTTTAGGGAAGCTGCGGGACTTTTTGCGGATTGTTTGGGGCAAAATCCGGGGGATAAGGTGGCTCGAATTTATTTGGAAAGGTGTCAGTAGTTAGTTGTTAGTTGGCAATTGTCAGTTGTTATTAGTTATTAGTTATTAGTCATTAGTCATTAGTCATTGGTTAGCGATCAAGCGTCATCAGTCAACAGTCATCAGTTAAGAGTCAACAGTCAACAGTCAACAGTCAACAGTCACCAATGACTAATGAATCCTGACTACGGTTGTTCGATCGGCAACTCTATGATAAACTCGGCTCCGTGACCGAGTGCAGACACGCAGCTAAGTTTGCCACCGTGTTCTTGGACAACTTTGTAGGAAATGGACAGGCCTAAACCGGTGCCTTTGTCGGCGGGTTTGGTGGTAAAAAAAGCCTCGAATAACTGCTGGGAAACTTCTTCTGGCATACCGGGGCCGTTGTCAGAAATCCTAATTACAGCATGGGAGTTTTGGACTTCTGTCCTAATTTTAATCTTGCTGCGGTTAGCTTTGACTTCGGCAACTGAACGCCCTTCGTTGTATTCCTCGATCGCGTCGATCGCATTTCCGATCAAATTCATAAATACCTGATTGACTTTCCCGGCATAGCACTCAACCAAAGGCAAATTTCCATAGTCCTTAATTACCGCAATTTCGGGATAGTTACCTCTGGCTTTCAGGCGACTTTGCAGAATCAGCAACGTTCCTTCAATCCCTTCATGCAGGTTAACTTTGCTCATTTGAGAATCGTCTTTGCGAGAGAAATTTCTGAGCGAGCGCACGATTTCCCGAATGCGATCGGCCCCAACCTGCATCGAAGACATCGCTTTCGGCAAATCTTCTAGCAGAAACTCTAATTCGATATCCTTAATTTTATCTTGAATTGCTGCCGGCGGCTGCGGGCAGTGCTTCTGGTACATATCGATCAAATTCAGCAAATCTTCCGTGTAGTGGCCCACGTGGACGAGATTGCCGCAGACGCTGCTAACAGGATTGTTAATTTCGTGAGCGACACCGGCTACCATTTGACCGAGAGTAGACATTTTCTCAGTGTGAATCAATTGAGCTTGAGTTTGCTGCAATTCGTGCAAAGTATTTTCGAGTTGAAGTTTTTGTTTGGTTAACTCTGTTTGCGATCGCCGCAAAGCTTCTTCACTGCGTTTCTGCTCGGAAATATCAGTAATTAACCCTTCCAAAGCTATCAATTCTCCAGAGTCGGAAAACACTCCCAAACCTTGCTCCCAAACCCATTTTAATTCGCCATTTTTAGAAGTAATTCGGTAATTTAGCTGATAGGGTCGATTTTCTTGTAAGGCCACTTGCACGGCATTCCACAAATTCTCGCGATCGTCCGGGTGAGTCAAATCCGATATAGAAACTTGCCGAGTGCCGATAAATTCTTCAGGAGAATAGCCGGCTAACTGATAGCAACCTTCGCTGACAAACTCCATACTGCGATCGGCATCGTTGCGAAAACGGTAGGCCATTCCCGGCAAATTGCTCATCAGCGTCGCCAAAGCCCGCTGGCTTTCCCGTAGGGCTTCTTCGGCGTGTTTGCGATCGGTAATATCCGTCATCACCGCCAGCATACAGAGTTCGCCGTCCAAATTAATCAACTCTGCTGACAGCAAACACACCACCACCGATCCCGACTTCATCCTAAACTCGCATTCCTGATTGCGAACAACACCTTGTTCGTGTAAATTTTGTCTAAAATTAAGTCTGTCTTCCGGCCTTACCCAAATATTTAACCCCGGTACTGTATTCCAGGTCGTTTCTTCTAAATCATAACCAGTCATCAACAAGAAACTATCATTAACTTCAATAAAACGACCCTCAGCAAAAGTAGTAATAATCATCGGATCTGGACTCGAACGAAAAGCCTTAGAAAACTTTTCTTCCGATAAGATCAACTTTTTAATAGCCTCTTCCAACTGACTTGTCCGCTCTTTAACCCGCGATTCCAATACCTCATTAGCCTGCTTCAGGGCTTCCTCAGCCTGCACCCGATAAGTGATATCGCGCACCACGCCTTGCAGCCCTATTTTGCCGCCGATATCCATAGAAGTTAGCAGCACTTCCGCCGGAAACTCAGAACCATCCAAACGACGGTGCCGCCAGTCAAAACGGCAATTTCCCGATCGCAAAGCCGTCTTAATTCGCTCTTGAGAAAGACTCATAGAATCTTGTCCGTCCGGTTGCAACGGCGGGCTGAACTCCGAAGGATGCTTGCCGCAAAACTCCGACTCAGTGCTGCATCCAAATAACTTTAAAGTAGCCGGATTGCAATCCAAAAAACCCTCTTCGTCTAGCAGCATTACCGCATCAGTCGTCGATTCGTACAAAGTGCGAAACTTTTTTTCCGACGCCTGCAGAGAAGCAATCAACTGCATCTTTTCCTCAGCCGCCCGCTTTTGGTCAGTAATATCCTGCATTACTTGAGAAAAGCCTTGCAACTTTCCCCTTTCATCGCGCAAAGGAGTAACAATAATATTCGCCCAAAATCGCGATCCGTCTTTGCGAAGCCGCCAGCCTTCATTTTCGTACCGACCTTCGGTCACAGCCAGGATTAATTTTTCTTGGGGTTTGCCAATTTCCAGATCTTCTTTCGTGAAAAAACACTCCGAATTATTGCCGACTATTTCATGATATCTGTATCCAAAAATGCGTTCTGCACCGGAATTCCAGCTAGCTACATACCCATCAGGATCTAACATGAATATAGCGTAATCCTTAACGCCTTCAATTATTAAGCGCAGCCGTTCTTCGCTTTCTCGAAGTGCAGATTCTGCTTGCTTGCGCTGGGTGATATCTTCTACAAAACCTTCGTAGTAGAGCAATTTACCCGCTTCATCGCAGACAGCCCGCGCATTTTCAGCGATCCAAATTATTGTTCCGTCCCGCCGATAAATCTGCGACTCAAAATCCGATACGATGCCATGTTCTTGCAAAGCAGAAACAAACTGATCGCGCCGATCGGGATTGACGTAAAGCTGATCGCTGATATCAGTCAGACAGCCCATTAATTCTTCAGCAGAATTATATCCGTAGATGCGAGCCAAAGCTGGGTTAGCGCTGATGTAACGACCGGATTGGGTTGTTTGAAAAATACCCGACACAGCATTTTCAAACATACTATAATATTTTGCTTCCATTTGGTGCAGTGCCTCCGCGACATTCAGGCATTCTATCGCTTTATTTCCTAATTTTTGATTTCCCACTTGTGAATACCCTGCTATTGTGTGTGAGTTGAATATTTTTGGTCTACAGCCTGTTAAATTTGATCCGTTATTTAGGCTGAAAGCTCGTGTGTCGCAGCCGGAGACGAGTGTGTTTATTCATCTGTCCTACGGGGCGGCTAGTTATTAGTGATTGTTGGGGAAAGTTAGTTGATCGGGTATTTATTTGATGCTTGACTGGCTCTCACGATCGCATTGGCACATCGATCGGCTTGCAGTGCAGGTGTTCGAGCAAAACCCGCTCCTTGAAATCTCCCTGAATATATTAGCAGTTGAATACCCTGAAATAAGTTAGTGGCAAGGATGTTACTACAATAAAAGGCAGCGATTTCTACAACCCCAAGATTCTATTTATAAGATTTGGGTGAGAGTACGATCGACTCTTACCCGAAGCAACTAACCCCCCTGCAAGAGCTAAACGCTCGCTGTCCTTGCTGTCAGTCGATTGGAGATTTGAGATTTGAGATTAAAGAATTGACTCCACAGATGAATCTGGGGCTCTCCTAAAATCTAAAATTTTTTGGTTTCCACAACTCCTGTCGGAAACTTTTATCGCTCTTTGGGTACTCTGAGTTACTGTTAAGTATTATTGCTGATAGATAATACAGCAGACTACTGGCAGTTGTACGATATGGGGTTTCTATGTAAAGTTGGCACAACAATAGGGTAATTGTTGTATCAAAAAATTCATATTCTGCTGCTGCGGGCGGAAAAATTCTGTAGCGGTGCTGGCATTTGGGCAAAAATCGGGGCCCGATCGCGCAAAATGTGGTCGGCAAGTCTGGTAAAATCCCGATCGATTCTCAGTTTGGCCACAAAGCTCGATCGAGCTAAATTTGACTAGAAACTAATATTAATGACAGATTCTCCTCTACTAGCAACGCCAGAGTTATCCCCTGCTTCAACCCAGACGGCGGATTCTCCTGTGTGGCCAGCCCTCCTGCAACAACTGTTAGACAGACAATCTCTCTCACGCGCCCAAGCAGCCGACTTGATGCAGGGATGGCTAGCAGAAGCTATTCCCCCCGTCCTCTCAGGAGCCATTTTAGCGGCCATCCAAGCCAAAGGAATCTCTGCCCCAGAATTGGCAGGAATGGCTCAGGTATTGCATTCTCAGTCGCTTGCAGGCGAGTCGGAGAGCGTTTTCAATCCCAAACCCTCAATCTCCAATCTCAAATTAATTGATACTTGTGGCACAGGCGGCGACGGCGCTTCCACGTTTAACATTTCCACTGCTGTAGCTTTTGTGGCCGCCGCCGGCAAAGTTCGAGTCGCGAAACACGGAAATCGCTCCGCATCGAGCAAAGTTGGTTCTGCTGACGTGTTGGAAGCACTGGGAGTCAACCTCAACGCCGATCCCGCGAAGGTGAGATCTGCGGTAGACTCTGTGGGCATCACCTTTTTATTTGCCCCTGGGTGGCATCCCGCACTTAAGGCTGTAGCGTCGCTCCGGCGCACTTTGAAGGTGCGGACTATTTTTAACCTTTTAGGGCCTCTTGTCAATCCTATGCGCCCTACAGGCCAGGTAATCGGGGTGTTCGATCCTAGTCTGGTATCAACTATTGCTCAAGCTTTGGGCGAGTTGGGGACTGAGTTAGCTGTAGTCGTTCACGGCAGAGAAAAATTGGACGAGGCGGGGTTGGGTGATGTGACTGATTTGGCGGTTTTGTCTGATGGCAAAGTGGAACTCACTACTTTAGACCCCCAAAAGGTAGGATTGACACCAAGTGCGATCGGCTCGTTAAAAGGCGGAAATGTTGAGGAAAACGCCGAGATTTTGCGGAACGTTTTGCAAGGCAAAGGTACGCCCGCACAAATGGATGTTGTAGCTTTGAATGCTTCTTTGGCTTTTCAGGTGGGAGGTGCAATTCCTATGGGTTCTCACGCAGCAGGAGTTTCTATGGCTAAGGAGATTTTATTTAGCGGTGAATCTTGGTTGAAGTTGCAGCAGTTGATTGAGTTTTTGAAATGAAGTCAGTTGTCAGTTGGGAGTTGGGAGTTGGCAGTTGACAGTTGGCAGTTGACAGTTGTTATATCATATTCGGTCGATTGACCATGATTCCTGTAGGGGCGGGTTCACCAGCAATAGTCGCCAAAAACCGACAATCTCAAAAACCCGCCCTATGTATGATGCGCGATCGATCGTACATGATATTAGTTGTTAGTTGACCCGAAAGCAGTTGGTAGTTGTTAGGAAAGCAGTTGCTACAAATAACCAGTAATCAATAACAAATAACCACTAACAAATAACAACTAACCACTAACTTCTTTTTAAGACCGCGATCGAAATTCAATGACATCTTGCTTAATAGTCACATCTTTATTACCAAAAAAGTCGTGACCCAACAGTCCGATATCTAGGGATGGCGAGACTGCGACAACTACATTGTTAACAGCTAGACCACCTGCTTCCATAGAATTCAAGCGACCGAGGGGAAAAGTAGCCACTCCGTTGGGAGTTTGTGCTTGCACTGTTCCCTGGAGAACAACGCCCAAGGCTTTAGCCATTGCTGGTGTAATTACTGTGCCACTAGCTCCAGAATCTACCATCATCTCGAACTTTTGTTTGCCGTTAAACGTGACTTCTATGACGGGGATATTAGCCTCTCGGCGTTTGATTTTTGCCTGAAACACTCCCGACTTTGCCGCCGCCGAAGTGGTGGGAGTCAATTCTTTGGGGAGAAAACCGCAGACTGATTGGCTGAGGTTGACGGTTCGGCCTGACGAGCTCCGCATGAAGCATCCCTCACTTTCTTGAGCCACTGCTGGCGAGGAGTTGGCAACACTTCCTACTAAAATTGAACTGCTCAGAGAAATAACCCCTGCTAAAACCAGTAAAGGTTGGCGCAGGTTTTGAGGGATCGGTAGAGGCTTTTTTGAGTTTGAGAGTAAAGGCAAGGGTGATTTACTAGCCATAGTTTCGTTAAACGCTGTAGCTCGATCGTAACAGCGACAACTGCCTTTTGGTATAGATTTAGACTTTGGGCCATCCTAAGCTGCTGGCAGATCAATTGCTGGCGCGGGGGGAGAGGGAGAATTTGCACTTAGGATCGCGAATTAAATAACTTACAATTTTAATTGTTATTGTGGGATGGGCGTCCCGCCCGTCCTTTTTGGAC
>NZ_JAUBTV010000131.1:0-13650 GCF_036705145.1 Microcoleus sp. B5-D4
ACTACTGACTAATGACTACTGACTAATGACTACTGACTACTGACTACTGACTACTGACTACTGACTACTGACTACTGTCAACTGTTAAGCTTTGCTTTCACCATGTCTTGAATTCTGTTACCGTCTGCTTTGCCCTTAAGCTGCTGCATTGCCTTGCCCATCACCTTGCCCATATCCTTTGCAGAAGTAGCGCCAACCGATGCAATCACTTCGTCAACGACTTGACTCACCTCTGCGTCTGACATCTGGGGTGGCAAATACTCTTCAACAATGGCTAACTCCGCTTCTTCTTGTGCCACTAAATCTTCGCGGCCACCTTTGCGGTATTGTTCGATCGAATCCCGGCGCTGTTTGGCTATTTGCATCAAAATTTCCATTTCTTGAGCTTCTGTCAGCGTTTCTTGCCCGGAGGGACGGAGGCTGACTTCTTTTTCGAGAATAAATTTCTTGATGCCGCGAACTGTTTCCAAGCGAACTTTGTCCTTGGACTTCATGGCTGCTTTGATTTCTGCGTCAATGCGTTCTCTTAAGCTCATCGATTTCTACCTTGCTTTGCCCGATATCAAAAATCTGGAGTATGCTCCGATTCTTAACTTTTTTTACAGTATTTTTCCAGTTTATTGCCTGTTGGTGGCTTTTTTATCGCATTGAACCCGGATGCCTTCGGCCTTCGACTGAATTTGGGGTGGCTGCACTTGCAGCCTCAGCCCCAAATTGACTCTCGCCAGAACTTTTAGACGCAGGGGCACAAGTGCGATCGTACTTCTGCCAGTACAGAGGTCGCTAGAACCCACATTCCACGCCCTGGGGTGTCACACAGCATAATTACGCAGAATGCTCTATCTTTACAGTAATAAATTATGCCCTTAAAAAGTAATTTATCCGTTAATCTACGGTATTTTAGTATAATTTATAGTTTTATTGCTGGATAAAAATAAGTAAAAACCGATTGTGACCGTTGAAGGTGTCGAATGTGGGCTAGAAACCCGGTTTCTCGGACATATTTCTGCAAGTCCTATTCAATTCGCCTAACCTAACACTTGTGGTCGCCCCGAAAGTTAAATGTATTAAAAAATTGGCTGAATATTTCTAGTTTCAGATGGTAAGATAGCGATGGAATAAACGTCCTGCAAGAGGCCTGCTGTGATCCGTTCTGCTACTTTACCGCTTCCGCTTCCCGAGCCGCCGGTTTCCGCTCATGACCGTCTGCGGCTGTTCTCCGGTTCTGCTAATGTTCCCCTCGCCCAAGAGGTGGCTCGCTATCTGGGGATAGATTTGGGGCCGATGGTTCGCAAGCGGTTTGCTGATGGGGAACTCTACGTTCAAATTCAAGAATCGATTCGGGGTTGCGATGTTTACTTGATTCAGCCAACTTGCTGTCCGGTAAACGATCGCCTCATGGAATTGTTAATTATGATCGATGCTTGTCGCCGCGCTTCGGCTAGACAAATTACTGCTGTCATTCCCTATTACGGATATGCTAGGGCTGACCGCAAAACGGCCGGAAGAGAGTCGATTACTGCAAAATTAGTGGCTAATTTGATTACGGAAGCTGGGGCAGGTCGCATTTTGGCGATGGATTTGCACTCGGCTCAGATTCAAGGTTATTTTGACATTCCTTTCGATCACGTTTACGGTTCGCCGGTGCTTTTGGATTATCTGGCGAGCAAGCAATTGACGGATATTGTTGTGGTTTCGCCGGATGTTGGCGGAGTCGCTAGGGCGAGAGCTTTTGCCAAAAAGCTTGGTGATGCTCCCCTGGCAATTATTGACAAGCGCCGCCAAGCTCACAACGTGGCAGAAGTGATGAACCTCATCGGTGATGTCAGGGGCAAAACTGCTGTTTTGGTGGACGACATGATCGATACTGCAGGCACCATTTCTGAGGGCGCCCGATTGTTGCGCCGCGAGGGTGCGAGGCAGGTTTATGCTTGTGCTACTCATGCGGTGTTTTCGCCTCCGGCGATCGAGCGTTTGTCTAGCGGGGTTTTGGAAGAGGTAATTGTTACGAATACAATTCCTGTACCGGAAGAGAACCGTTTTAAGCAGTTGACGGTGCTTTCGGTAGCCAATTTGCTCGGAGAAACTATTTGGCGGATTCACGAAGATAGTTCTGTAAGTAGTATGTTCCGCTAGACAGGAAAGGCGCTTTTTGAATGTGTGTTTTAGGGTGCGTTAACAAGAGTGTAACGCACCGTTTTTTTGCTCAATAGTGCGATCGTTTCCCGCCAGTAATCAGCCCAGGCGCATCTAAATTTTACTGTCAAGTCCCATCAAATTCTTGTGGAGTGGGCGTCTCGCCCGCTCGGAAAATACAATTTAGATGCCCAACTGCTTATCCAGTTCCTCGGTAAAATAACGGTTATAAGTTTGTAGTAAGGACTCAAGTCCTCATACAATTCGCTCGGACTTGAGTTTTCACTACGAACCAATTTGACGATCGCCGATCGATCGCACTTGGTACCACCGGAACAAGAGATGGTAAAATTCTATCTTGTTGTTGGAAGAGGGCGACTTTTTTATATTCTAGATAAGTCTCATCACCATAAGGAGCCAATAGGGAAAAATCATGAAACATTCACTTGTACGAACAGTGGCCGCACTGGCCGGTTCAGCAATTTTAACACTTGGCGCGATCGGTTCGGCTAAAGCATTTACTTTTGACGAAACCGAAATTAACCAAGACCGAGTAATTGTCATCGCCCAACCCCGCCCTTTCGGTGGCTACCAATTGCTAATTGTAGAACAAGTATCTGACAAGCGAAAGTGCTGGAGCGAAAGCGGCTCTAATCCCGTGAAAGTCGATCCGTTATTAGTTACTTTTGATTTCACCGGTATTTGTGGCCGCGCAACAGACAGCAACGGCTTTTCAATTCGCATGGCAGGCACCGATTTAGCATTAAAATACACCCTGACTTTGGAAACTGTTGATGGTAATGTTCTACTAATGGGAACCCCGGTAGATTACCAAGGTAAATCTGTGATTATCGGTCGCACAAATGGCGATGTTAACGAATTCATGAAAATTACTCTCGATCCTGCTTGGCGCTTGAGTAAAAGAGCTTACCAAGGACGCACATTAGGTCACTTTTATTTCACTACCAATGAACCCGCACCGGGAGAAATTGGCAATACCGGAGGCAATACCGGAGGCAATACCGGAGGCAATACCGAAGCAATACCGCAGCCAATACCAATACCAATACCAATACCGCAGCCATTACCGCAGCCATCACCGCAGCCATTACCGCAGGAAATACCAATACCGCAGCCAATACCGCAGGAAATACCAATACCGTAGGTAATACTGGCTTTTCTACAATTCGGAGATAGCTACCGATGATGTCTACGCTTCAATAGCTTTCGGCAGCAACTTGCTGTTACCAGAGAGCAATTTGTATCTTTAGTTTGGGAATATTTGAAATGAATACAAGGTGCTAATATCACCTTTCCTAGCAATCTTTCTATCCGTCTCTATAGCGAGGTTGATATCTCCCGCTGGAGTGCCGGAAAAGTTCTATTTGCGCGGGACAACAAGATAGTTAGCGGCTATCAAGATGGAACTTTTAAACCTACGCAGCCCGTCACTCGCACTGAATTGATGGGGGTGCGCCGTCGAGAGGCGGGATTCGGTTTGTCGGCGGGAATGCAGCCAAATTTAGTTGCTAAAGAGCCGTTTAAAACTTTTTCAGACACTCAAAATTATTGGGCTGCTTCTATTATTACTCAAATGTATTCTTATTGTTCTGTTGCTGCCGCTATTAAGGAAATTGGCTCGGTTTCCTCCGAATGATTCTGCAAAGCGCAATTACGCGGCGGCGGCTACTTTGCGGATGCTGAAATGCGTCAAGGCTCAGTAGGGCGAAGTAGATACCCGACAACTTTGGCGAAGTCGGGTATCTGAGTATTCTGTTTTTTTTAGCTTGACATTTTACGCTACACCGTAATCAGTATACGGTCGTTTGTATGGGGGTTGCAATCCCAAAACAATATCCTCTCTCGGTACTCCCATTGCAACTAATTCCTCCGCAGGATTTTCCTCAGTCAAATTTTGTTGAAGCCAGATTTTTCCATCTTTGATGTCAATGTGAATGATGCTTCGATAAATCCGGGTTAAGTGTTCCCAGCCGACATTCATCCACTGATAATGATCTCGTTCTGTGTCGCAGATAAGTTGCACTTCGACTTCATCATCGGAAACATCATCTTCGGCATAACGGGTGATTAATGTCTGAACATATTGACGATATTGAGCTAGTTTGTCCATTGCACAATTACCTCATTTGTTGGATCGTATACGATTAGCAACACCTGATACTGTTGTACCGCAGTTTGAGTAAACTCATACTGAAAAAATGTTCTATACACTTCAAATGGAACTGCCAAGTACAATTTGCGATTGGGTTCCACCGATGCCAAGGCAAGCCGATAACTGAGAAATTGCCCCAATGCAGCATAAAAGTCTGTAATCGCAGAGGAATTGAGGAAGCTTTTGATTTCGACTGCAATTTTCTCCCCACCTCGCTCCGCTGCGACTAGCCTTTCTGCTCCCAAATCGACCTGAAAGTTAACATTACCAAACTTAAACTTTAGTGGATCGGCAGTAATCACCCACTGTTCTTTTTGAAGGGCCCGTTTTACGGATTCGTGGAAGGTATCTTTGGCAGACACAGACAAAATCTCAGCGCGATTGCAAATAACTATTAATTATACATAAATCGCGGTATATTGTCAATCGGTACCATCCTAATTTTCTAAATAGTTTTAATTTTTAAGTTAAGGAGGAGTCTAGTCCTCATCATATCGTTTACTTGGGTTTCTTCTTAGATGGCTTTTTAGGAGTTTTCTGGACGGGGATAATTTCTTGTTCTTGCAAGATGACATCTTCTGTTACTTTACATAAGTCATTCAAAGAAAGTTTTTGTTGCGATTCGAGTTCGTTTAGCAAGTTTGAAGCTGTTTCTAATATTTGTTTTCCCTGTCGGACTTGAATAGTAGTTTTATTTTCGATCGCATCTAGCAACACAAAAATCGAAACTGTTTGCCAAATATCTAAATCGTCGCCGATGACATCGCACTCAGACACAATTTTGCCGTTTTCGGGGACGTGAATTCCTAAGCCGGAAGCTTGAATTAACGGCTGGATTTCTGCTATACTTAAATCCGCCAGGTCAGTAATTTTATGTTCGAGCGATACTAAATCTGCTAAATCTGGCAAGTTGACCGATTCTGTCGCTAAAGCATCGAATTTAAAGGTAAGAGTTTGATTCAGCGGATCGGAAATGGCATAAATTGATTGAATTTGCGATCGACTAACTGCACCTTTCTCGAAAAAATTTCTACCTTGGGGGGCAATCGCAATTTTCCCATTTTCAGCCACCTCCAAGCTTTCCAAACTAACCAGAGTCGCCGCCGTAGTCTTCACAAAAATCTCGTCCAACCCCAGCAAATCCGCCAATTCCTTCAAAGTTGGCGCAGGTTCAAACTCAACACCCGCCCGCAAAATGAACTCTTCCAACACGTTAAACTCGCGCGGTTCGCTAACCGCCACCTCCAGCGGAGTTTGGCGGATTGCGAAGCGGAATTGACGCGCCGCCAACACAGACAAACCCGGATTTTGTTGCTCAATCTGTTCGGCTAGCGAACTTAAATTCGAGTCTATGGGTTTAGTTGAGGACGCTAGAGACATCTACAAAACCTCCGCAGTGACGCACCGTTTTTGAAACTTCCTGATACATTTTTCCCACTGTACCTGTTTGTTGGGTAAATAAATCGTGGCAGCCGACAACTACCAGCAATTCTTGAGCGCGGGAAAATGCCACATTCACCCGTTCCGGTTCCTTCGCAAATCCAATATCGCCCCTAACATTATTGCACACTGTGCTGACAATAATTACAGGCCTTTCCATGCCTTGAAATATGTCAACCGTACCAGTGCGGATGCTCAAAGCAGGGAATCTGTCGCCTTCGATTCTGTCTTTAATTGCATTTAATTGAGCAGCATAAAAAGTGATGATTCCGATTTCTTTCGGTGGTTCGCCGTCGGCAACTTTGGGCTGCCAAGCTATCTCCATTTGTTCGCACAAACGCTCGATCGCATCAATCTCCTTGACATTCAACCGCGAAGTACCCTGTTTTTCCTCTTCAAACCCTTGTCCGATCGGCGTTTTCACCCACAGAATGTGATTATTTTCTTGAATGATTCTACCTGCGAGGTTGTGGGCGCGTTTGGTGTCTGCTTCCTGAATGCCACAGTTGAGCTTTTGCTGGTAAAACTGATTGATGGCGCCCATAATTTGTGGGTGCATTCGATACTGAGTTGTCAGCATTTTTTTGATGCTGTCGCTGGCAGTTTCAAACAATACTTTAAACAGCGATTCTTTGATGAAGCTAAGTTCGTCTCCGGTACAGCCGATGTCTTCGGCAATATCGTCGATCGTACTTTGATTAAACATCGGCGGCAATTGCCTGTGATCGCCCACTAATACTAACTTTCTGCCTTTCAAAGCGGGGATTAATAACTCTGGCGGAGTGCATTTGCTAACTTCGTCAATGATGACTGCATCAAAGCTGGGAAAGTTTTTAGTAAAATCGAAGCTAGCAGCCTGCACGCAAGTAATGCCGATCACGTTGGCATTGTCAATATAAATTTGCTTTAAATCGTTGCGGTCTTTTTCTGATGGATTGCGGAGTTTTTGAATCCAATCTGTTACAAAGTTTTGAGAGCGATTTAGTGCGGTTTCTTCTTGTTCTAATTTACGTTGCCAAGTTTTGAATAAACGCTTAATTTTGTTCAAAAAAGCTACGGTGAATAATCCTGTATTCGGAACTTCTGGCTGATATTGAGTCGGGATAGTTTGCCATGCTGACTCCCACCAATTTCTCTCGACCAGTAATGCTGCTGTTGGTTGCTGCTGTTGCATTTGAGCATTAATTTCGCTCAATTCTGCTTGTAGTTGAGCGAGTTGCTGCTGCGAAGTTGCAGCCGCAATTTGTAGCGGGGACAAATGCTCGTCAAGGGTGTTTTTGATGGTTTCCAAAACCCCAAAAGGATCTAAGTCAGCAATTGATTTTTCAAGCTGAATCGTGGTTGATTTCCAAGCCTCAACTTGCTTGACAAACTGCTGCGGTTGCTCCCAAATATTCGATTTTTGGGCGAGATATTGTTCCGCTAAAATCCGCAACTTTTCAGGTACATTTGGCTGTTGGACAATAGCTTGCAACAAATTAGTAACTTCGCTAATTTTTAAGTTGGCCTCTTGCTGCGCTGTTTCTACCTGAAGTTTAGCGGCGGATATTTCCTGCTGGCTCAATGTTTGACCAATTTTATCTAATAACTGTTGCTGTTTGATAAGCTGCTGTTCGGTTTCGGTTTTCAGGGGAACCACGCACTGACGCGCATTTGCTAGGATACTGTGCAGCAATTCTTTGACTAAGCGATCGAAGGTAGCCTGGATATGATTTGGGTGCAACGATTGACTGTAAAATTGTTGAATGCTAGCTAAGAAAGTGCGAGCTTTTTCGATGATAAATTTGCGCTGACTTTGGCTGACTTGGGAATAGCTGGCGAAGTCTTTGGCGAGTTGTTGCCACTGTGTACGATCGCCCGCAGAGAGTACGATCGGCGTTTGACTCAAATTTAGGTGCAGAAACTCGCTAAACCGGAACTGTTGCCCTTGTATGTCCTTAAAACCTGCGCTTTCTTCGTGGGATATAGCCTTTTGCAACCGATCCAAATCGGGCAAATTGATTTTGCATTTGGGCGGTACGATCGGCAATTTGAGCGATCGGGCAATTTTCAGCAATCCTGTCGGCAATTCTACCATATCATCCGTCAGCATTGCGCCCGTTTCCCAGCAAGTTTTCACGACTTCATAGAGCCCCGTATCTGCTGTCTCAATCCACTGTGCAACGGCGACGACAACGGCTGCAATTTCCGCTTTTCGCAGTTCCAAATTCTTGATTTTCTGTTCGAGATTTTGGCGATGTGTCTGATTTTGCCGATCGCCCAATTCGAGTTGATTCACAGCCTCAGACATCTGCCGCGACACCCGCAACGACTCCGCAACCGCCGACATAGCGTGACAAACATCATCAGCGCGATCGAATGCCGTCTTAAATTCCGATATTTGCGCTGCTACAGTTTCCTGCAGCCAAACAGCAATCCCAAACGCGCCGCAAGCAGGGCGATCGAACCCTATTTGAATAGCATTGCTAGCGGCAATCCGCACATTTGCCATAAAGTTTTCTACTAAAACATTGCCTTCTGAATAGGGTTTTAGTCGGGGCATAAACTCGGCAACTTCTGGAGATTCCCAGTTAACTTGCGGCGCATCCAGTAGATTTTCTAGCCCCGAAACCACCGATTCAATATCGCTTTTTTCGGTTAAAATTAGTTCATAATTGGTTGCTTGCTGGTTGCACTTTTCCTCAATACTTGCTTTACTGTCGTGCAGGTGTTTTAGTTCATTAAAAAAATCTCTCTCTGCGGCACAGTAGGCGGTAAATCGCTCGGATTCTGCCACCAACTGCCGCAAAGATTTGACATTAGTCAGGCGCTGCGAGAGCTTTTGTTCGCAGTCAGTCGCCGTATTTTGCAGCCAAGTGCCGATCGCATTTTCCTCCAAAAACGGCTGCCCTTCTTCCTGCACCTTATGAGCTTTTCCCTTTCGCAAAGCCCGAATCGCCGGATTGTGAACTAACCGACTCAAAGCATTGTCTACAGCCAAATTTGCTTGGGAAGCAATTAGCGTTTTGCCACCCTGACGGGCAATTTGATAGCAAATCTCCGCAATCACAGTCGTTTTGCCCGTTCCCGGCGGCCCTTGAATCAAAATTAAATCCCGCGCCGAAAGCACCGTTTCTACGGCGGCAAGTTGATCGTCATTAGCATTGCGATTTAATAAATTTTCCCGATCCAATTTAATCAGTTTTTCGGGAATTCTCGCCTGAGAAGAGTCGAATAAAAACTCACTTAAATAGGGATTTTGAGCGCGCCCATCTGTCAGCATTTTTAAAGCTTTTTTCTTGCGTTCAATCTGACTAATATCGCCCGCAGCCTCAAAATACAAGAATCCTTGTTTGGGCATTTGATATCTGCCGCCCGCCATGCGATATCCTAAATCAACATCTAACTTAATGCGTAATTTACCATGTTCAAAGTCAATTTCAGCGATGCTACCTAATGTCTCTCCATCGCGGCTGCTTCTGCTTCCGGGCGGCGAATCAAACAGGATAATTTCTTCATTTCTGGCTTTTTTCAGCCTTTCGCGAAAGTCGCCCAATTCTAAGGGATTTTCCTCGTAGCCGTCAAGAGTTGCGGAATTACGCTCAATTTCAAAAGTGACGATTTTGAAGCCGGAACCGTAATTGTGTCCTCGGAAAGGTACACAAAATTGACGCGCTTCGGCGATGCGTTTTTCTACATTTAAAAAAGTGTGCCAAACCTTTAGTTGTTCGGTAGTCGGTATGTGCCTGTCGTCCCAAAATGGCATTTGTTGGACGCGGGCGATCGACTTTACAGGAATTGGCGATCTACTGTTAGCCAAAAGTCGCAACTGAACCGGCAAAGAATACCCATCTTTCCTCCCTCTGGGAACCGCCACCAAACCAGCATCCAGCAGTTTTAAACCGCCAATTCCGTCTTCACAGCGTACAGTTGCTAACAACCGCAAAGTGCGATCAGCTTTTTGCAACAATTGGGGTAATTCAAAATCATCTCCATCCGTAGCAAGGAGCAATTCCCAGATTTCTTCTTCCGAAAATCTCTCATTTACCTTTTGGCGGCGCACGTAGAAAAGACTGTGGGATTTGCCGGCAATCTCAGACATCAGAATTTCCGCACGCTCTCTGCATTCCCAATCGCAATATTTCCCTAAAGCCGCTTCTCCTTCTATATCGCGAATAAACTTATTAATTGTGCGATCGCCACTAAATTTATATCCCCAATCTTCTGTTACTAAAGATGGCATATTTAGATTTTAGATTTTAGATTTTAGATTTTAGATTGGATTTAAGATTAGCACATCGGAACTTGTGCCGACACATTGGTGTCAATAACCAGCCTGAAACCCCTGAGAAATCTCGCTTTTCGCTGAGTCTAGATCCCCCTAAATCCCCCTTAATAAGGGGAGTAGGGGTTGACTTCGATGACGCTCTTGTCCCCCCCTTATTAAGGGGGGTTAGGGGGGATCGATCCCTAACTGTCAAACAGCAGACCCATACTACTTTTAACGTTAAGTTGACACAAATGATGCCGACAGAACCGCTAAATCCCAAAGATTAAGGTGTGCCGAAGCCCACCCGGAGGCGATCGAATTAAACAGTTCAGAATTAAAAGGGCGAATGATGGGAATTGAACCCACGAATGGTGGTACCACAAACCACTGCCTTAACCACTTGGCTACACTCGCCATAACGTTTCTAACTATAGCATCAGATCTCAGCACAAGTCTAGGGGTAAGGCAAAAATATTTTGAAATATTTCTGAGCGTCCCTGAACCGGACAGATCGATTGTGCGTCAAATTCCCAGCACAGTAAGAGTTTAGCACAATTTTCGGCCTGTGCGATCGGCCTGTGCGAGCCTCTTCGAGGGCTTCGCCAACGGCAATTATCTCGCCCCCAGCACTCATGCGGCGTGGGTTCGGCAGCTCTGGCAGCGTCCCGATTCGATCCAGGGCATTAAAATAGCCTTATCAGCCCAGGCGCATCTACAGTCCAGTTTGATAAAACTCACCTCTGACACCATTTTTAAGAACAGGCTTTCCGGCCTGTTCCACAAAGAATGAATTTCTTTTAGGGTGGGATCTTCTAGCCCACCCCTAAAAGCCTGATTGAGAATGGTGCAATATCTCAGATGAAATGCTTGTGGGGTGTCCCGCCCGCCCGAAAAATACAACGCCAGAAGCGGGACAGCTTATCCCACGCCGCATGAGTTATCAACCATCCCTTTTCTCTCTCTTCTCTTTTCCCTATTCCTTCGCGTCGCTTCGCGTCTTCGCGGTTCGTTTAAAAAAAACTCTTCTCCGCAATCCAAAATCTAAAATCTAAAATCTAAAATCGATATGAGCTACTGTATCAACCCAGAATGTCAAAATCCTCAAAACTCCCACACCGCCAAATTTTGCTTAAACTGCGGCTTTAACCTGTTGCTGAGACAGCGATATCGCCCGATTGAACTTTTAGGTAGAGGCGGATTTGGTAAAACTTTCCTAGCAATTGATCAAGACATCCCATCTGTACCCCGCTGTGCAGTCAAGCAATTTTATTTTTACGACCGCGACCCCGAAATTTTCAACAAAGCCGTTGAATTATTTCGCCAAGAAGCAGTCCGTTTAGACGAACTCGGAAAACACCCGCAAATCCCCACATTATTAGCGGGATTTGAACAAGAAGGTCATATTTATTTAGTTCAAGAGTTTATAGACGGGCCGACTCTTAAACAAGAATTAGACAAGAGTGTCTACGATGAAAATCAAATTTGGCAACTGCTGCAAGACTTATTGCCGGTGCTGCAATTTATCCATGAGAAGCGCGTCATTCACCGGGACATCAAACCCGAAAATATTATCCGCCGCCAATCGGACAACAAACTCGTATTGATCGATTTCGGCATAGCCAAACTGCTGACTGATTCAGCGATACTCCGTTCAGCAACGCTCATCGGCAGTCAAGATTATGTAGCTCCCGAACAAATGCGCGGCAAAGTATTTCCTGCTAGCGACCTTTATAGTTTAGGTGTTACTTGCATTCGCCTAATGACGCAAGTTCCTCCCTTGGATATGTACGACTGCAACCACGAGCGCTGGTGGTGGCGCGAGTTTCTCCCCAAAGCCACGAGTATTAGCGACGAGTTAGGTGAAATTTTAGATAAATTGCTGCAAACTCGTCTCACTCAGCGGTACAGTTTTGCTACGGAAGTTTTGGACGATATCAAAGCAGCTTTAGATATTCGCCATCAAAATTTGCTTTCGCCGGAAAAGCAGATCATCGCTCCTGCTCTTAATAATAGCGACAACTCTGCCGATATCAACGCCCTACAAACTCCTGATTCTCCGATTTTACCCACAAATGCCCTAGCCAATTCCGCAGAAACTTTTTCCTTATCTGTTACTTCAAATACTTCAAATATCGAGCCAACCCTAATTTCTTCACGGGGAGTTGATTATACCAAACTGCGAGATTTTTTGTCTAACAAAAAGTGGAAAGAAGCCGATCGCGAAACTTGGGGCTTGATGTGTCAATCTCTTTCCCAGCAACCGGGAACTCAGCTAGAAATTAGCCAAATTTACCAGATCCCCTGCGAAGATTTGCAAACAGTCGATCGCCTTTGGTTGCACTACAGTCAAGGTCGGTTTGGCTTCAGCGTCCAAAAGCAGATTTATGAAAGCGTTAAGGGAGACTATATCAGATTTTGCGATCGGGTCAACTGGCAAACCTACAATTCTGCTAATACTTTAGGGCAGATTAAATTTAGTCAGCAAGCACCAATCGGACACCTCCCCTCTCGCAGTTGGGTTGGCGGCATTCAGTGGCTGCGGCATCTCGATGCCCTGTCAGCAAAATTAACCGAGTGCGACAATAATGCAGCTTGTAAATTGTAATTTGGTCTACCGACTCACTAAGTAAAATTTCATATTTAAACTCTACCTGAAAGCAGAGAAATTTGTCGAGCTAGATGTATCCATCGACCGAGGCTCGGTGCGAGCGCTTATCGCACAATGGATTCTGAAGGCGAACACAGATAAAGTCTGCGATCCTGAGACTGTAACAACAGAATTAAAGAGAGGTATCAATCCATGTTTTTTCACAAAAAGCAATTAATGGCTGCGGTGACTGTAGACCAACCCAACCCCCGTTTTGCCCAATTGCTGCTAGAACAGTTTGGCGGAGCAACCGGAGAACTGACAGCAGCTCTGCAATACTGGGTGCAGTCCTTTCACTGTGAAGATGCAGGGATTAAGGATATGCTCCAAGATATTGCAATAGAAGAATTCAGCCACTTAGAAATGGTGGGCCAACTCATAGAAATGCACACCAAAAACTCTGACCAAACAGAAGCTTACAAAAGCACTTTGTTTGCGGTGCGTGGCGTAGGCCCACACTTGTTGGACAGCCAAGGTCAAGCTTGGACGGCAGCTTATGTCAACGAAGGCGGCGATGTGGTGCGCGATTTGCGTGCTAATATCGGTGCGGAAGCAGGAGCCCGCCAAACCTACGAAGAGTTGATTAAACTAGCACCGGATATGGGAACGAAAAAGACGTTGCAGTTTCTGTTGACTCGCGAAATTTCTCACACTCAAATGTTCATGAAAGCTCTGGAAGCGCTGGGCAAACTTACCGATCCGATGTTCGGCAATATTCCGCCAGATTCCACTGTGGATCTCTACTTTAACTTGTCCACAAATGGCAAGGATGAACGTGGCCCTTGGAACTCGGAACCTACTTTCAAATACATTGCCGATCCCGCTCCCAAAGCTTAATTTGAGAGTAGTGTAGGGTCTGTGGCTTAGAAGATTTAAGCCCAGTATTCAGTAATTTTTAAGCCCTGCACCTTCTTTCGTAGGGTGTGGGGCTTAGGAATGAGAATTAAATAACTTCCACTCTTGAAAGTGGGATGGGCGTCCCGCCCGTCTAAAAAGGACGGGCGG
>NZ_JAUBTV010000132.1:0-12858 GCF_036705145.1 Microcoleus sp. B5-D4
TTATTATCTCCGATGATTCACTTTTACTTCCTCAATCCGCGTATGTGCCAGTTGGGGGTGCGGAATGTGGGTTTAAACGTCCTTCTCAAAAGATACTAAAAAACAGTCGTACTCTAGTTGGGTAACAGGCTCAAGCCCCTCGCTTTTCGTACAACAGGGACTCCAGCTCTCGAATCGCGGCTTTGTACTGCTGTTTGTTACCAAAGCTGCGGACGAGCTCCATCGGAGTTCCCAGTTTGGCAAACGGGTCAAGCTGTAAGACAGTCGTATCTTCGATTGCAATGATGCCCCGATCTGCATACTTATCCAATAGAGCATTCAATACAATACAGGCAGTTGCACCATATTTGGCAAACACATCCCGCTTCCGTACTTTATCGGCCCGTTCTTTACGAGTCAGGGGGGGACAGTCAAAGGCAACATGGCAAACTAAGTCGAAGAGGTCATAGTCCTTACCGACCATATCTTCCAAAGCTTCTAGAATCACCCCATGCTCTTTCAACTCATCAACAATTGCTTGTTTGCGATCGGCTTCGTTCCACTTTTTGAGAAAATGGTCGAGAGACTGGTATGCCTCGCTGACAGTGCGACGAGTATAATCCTTTAGCGACTCTGTAGTTAGTTGTCCATCCTTGTTGTAATAGCTCACCCGCTCCTTTGCTACCTCGAACTCCTGCCGACCGACTCGATACTTGATACGAACTGACTTGTCAGTGTCGGTGCGATCGTCATTATCGCCCACGTCCTCGCCCTCATCATTCCCTTTTGCTTCTGTACTAGCGACCGTTCCGGTTGGTTGACTTTCTGTACCAAAGTCTTCATCCTGAATCGGTGGGCCGTCCCAATCCGGGTCATCAAAGCGTTGGCTGGCGTTGCGGAAATCAATAATCGTGAAGAAGTTCTTGCCATAGTCCGGGCGTAAGCGTGTACCCCGACCAATAATTTGCTTAAACTCCGTTAGGGATTCGATACGTCGATCCAACACAATCACATGGCAGGTTTGGGCATCTATCCCCGTCGTCATTAGCTTAGATGTTGTGGCAATCACTGGATACGTTTCTTTGGGATTGATAAAGTTATCGATTTGAGCTTTACCTTCCTTCTCATCACCGGTAATTCGCATGACGTAACGATGGTCTTTGAGAACAAGCCCTCGATTCAGCGTTACGTTAGCCAAGGCTTCTCGCATTCGTTCGGCGTGGTCAATGTCCTCACAAAACACAATAGTCTTCCGCATTGGGTCGCCATCGTGAAGGAACTGACTGACATATTCCGCAACCCGTTGAGTCCGTTTGTCAAAGGTAATGTTTCGGTCATAGTCCAGCAGGTTATAGTCCCGCTCCTCAATTAGTTGACCGTTATCGTCATATTCTCCTGCTTCTGGTGTCCAACCTTCCAGGTCTTTATCTAAGTCAACTTGTATCCTGCGGAAGGGAGCCAGGAAACCATCTTCGATTCCCTGCTTGAGGGAGTATTCAAAAATCGGTTCACCAAAATAATCAATATTTGAGACGTATTTGGTTTCCTTTGGCGTTGCCGTCAGTCCTACCTGAATCGCCTCAGAAAAATAATTGAGTACCTGTCGCCAATTGGAGTCATCTGCTGCGCTGCCCCGGTGACACTCATCAATCACCACCAGGTCGAAGAAATCTCGGTCGAATTTCTCGTAGAGATTATCTCGTTCTTCATTGCCGATGATTGCTTGATATAGTCCCAGATAGATTTCATAGGCGGTAGTAATCTCCCCAGTTTGATTATCAACCAGGCTGCGGTCTAGCTTCGTCATGACCTCACCAAAGGGGCGAAAGTCATTAATACTCGTCTGGTCTACCAGTGCATTGCGATCGGCCAGAAACAAAACCCGTTTGACAACTTTCGTCTTCCACAGTCGCCAGATAATATTAAAGACTGTGTAAGTTTTACCCGCTCCGGTTGCCATCACCAGCAAACACCGTCTCTGACCACGAGCGATCGCTTCAATTGTGCGATTGACTGCAAGTTGTTGATAGTAGCGGGGTTCCTTCCCGCCAATCTCAAAGAAATAGGACGACGTTAGCAAATCCTGATTAACGGATTGTAAATCTTTCCCCTGTTTATAGTGCTGCCATAGTTCCTCTGGTGACGGAAAAGCATTCAGGCTGAGTTGCTGTTCTATCTGAGCGTAGGTTCCACTCTTGTCATGGAATAAGAAGGCATCCCCATTCGAGGAAAAGACAAAGGGAACTTTCAGAGCCTCTGCGTAGGCAAGTGCCTGCTGTATCCCTGCCCCCACACTATGCTTGTTGTCTTTGGCTTCAATGACTGCGATCGGCTGATTTGCTGGATAATACAGCAGGTAATCTGCCCGTTTCTTAGCTCCTCGCGCCGCCATCTGACCCCGGACTATCATCTGACCGTCCGTAAAGCCATATTCCCGGCGAATTTGACCCTTTTTCCAACCCGCCTCATAAAGGGCAGGTGTAATGTAGCGATCGCAAATATCAGGTTCACTCAGGTCTTTCTTATTCATTATTTGTCGCCTGAAAGTCTCTCTATAAAGTATTTCTAAGAAGTTAGCTCCATCAGTAATTATGAACCTAGCTGACGGAAAGGCTTTTGGGAGAGCTTACATCAAAGCTAACTCATTAGGCAGTATCTCGTACCTGGTAAACTCACGGAATTTTGGTAAGTGAAATGGCTGAAGCGGAATGACGGGGCGATCGGATTTGTGATTGTTCGCGTTATTTGGCCTGTCTAACCGTTAGATATGTTTTTAGTGTAAGAAATTTGCCTGTGAAGTTGTCAAGGTTATCTCCATCCAGTTAGCTCAAGTTAATCCAGAAAAATACTTCGCTCAAATAGCTTTGTGATATGCACTCATCCCTCCAAAAGGCAACCGACACCGCTCACAACACCCATCCAGCCAAAGCGCCGGAACCTTAAACCTCGCCCCACAATTAGGACATTCTGACAGCAAGCGTAACTGATGCCGTAGCTTGCGGGGCGGAACGCCATCGCACCCCTGCATCCTTTTAAACTGCTAGATGAATTATTTTCTATTCTTAAAGAAGTTTCTACACGGGCTGCTGCTAATGTCTGGACACCCCTCCTCACCGGGTGACATAATATGCACCAACATGAGGTTGGCTTGATTCGATTTTGCTTCCATTTGCTGTAAGTCTCTGACCTATGTGTGAGCGAGAGTAGGTTCAGTTTTTTCAGTTTTTATCGTGATGGGATGTTGTACACTCAAAACAGAACAGGGGGCATGGTGAAACACATAGTTACTGACGCTCCCCTGGATTAACTCTTTGACACCGGACAGTCCCCGATGCCCGATGACGATCAGATCCGCTTCCCAGTCTTGGGCGATCGCACAGATGGTTTCACCGGGGTTATCCACAAAGTCGCCAGTTTTTTGCATACCTTCTGCGTCTACACCCGCTGCGATCGCCCGTTCACTATAGGCTTGCAGAAACTTCAAGCCCATCTGTTCGTAGGTTTTCCAATGCTGTTCGTAGAAATCTGCTTCTGCATTAAAATACTCAGGATTGTAATTTCCGCTGATAGGTCCTTCGATCTGGGGAAACCCTTTCTCCTGCATATGGATAATATGGAGCATGAGCAAACTGCCTCCGGTGGTTTTTGCCTGAGCGATCGCGGTTTCAACAACATGATCGGCCAGATCAGATTGAGCGATCGCCACTAGAATTTTGTGAAACATAGAATCTCCTTTCAGAATGATACGTGGTGGCTTCGAGATTTCTTGGAGCTACGACTTACCCTGCTTCGGTTTTCGTAAGAACTGCCTGAAGTTGTGCCTCATCTTCGTGAGATAACGAAGTTCGTAGGACTTTTCCCTCAAATTTGCTCAAGTCGTCCAAAACCTTGTCAGGTGTAGACTTTCTCACCAAAACAAAAATGGCAGAGGTTCCAGGTTCGATCGTGTTGCCTAGTTCTTGAATGAAATTGTCATCAATGCCGATATCCGTTAAGGCACCGGAAAGGGCACCCACTGCTGCACCGAAAATTCCCAGCATTGGTTCAAAAAACATCAAGCCGATTAACAGTCCCCAGAAGCCGCCACTTAACGCGCCACCGGTGACGAGTTCTTGAGTTTGTTTAATCTTGACTTTGCCATCTTTCTTTCTGACCACGATCGCTGCATCTTCTAGATCGATCAGATATTCCCGCTCCATTTTTCTGAGATCGAGCAACACTTCATCTGCCTTAAATTCATCAGGAAAGCCAATCACAATTAGATCACTCATATTTTTCTACCTGTTAAAATGAACACTCAACTTTGAAAAGGAAAAACTTGCACCAAGATAATCACAGTTCCTAGTCCTAGAAAAGAATACTAGATGTCATAGTGAGACTCCTGTGAATGAGCTAGTTTTGTCTGAATGTTGCGATGACCCCTGGGGACAAATGCAGGTGTCAGTGCGGCATAACGGGCATACTCCTCAAGACCTCCTTGTGAATAGAACAACTCGCGATTCCAGGCTTGTTACCACCCTTGCATCTGTGCGATTTCAGCGCTCTGAGATGTGATGATTGACTGAGCCAAAGTACGGATTTCTGGATGAGAAGCACACTCAGATGCCATCTTCGCCATCATCACCCCCATTTGATGATGGGGAATCATTTGGCGCACAAATTCTTTGTCAAAGTCCGGGGCTTTCTTGAGCGCGTCGAGGTCGGTTTTCATGCTCATCATGCCCTGGCCCTGACCCATCATGCCCTGACCCATCATGCCCTGACCCTGGCCCATCATGCACTGATCCTGACCCATCATGCCTGAGCCTGTGCCCTGCCCTTGGTTGTGGTGCTTTCCCATCATGCCCATGTCATTCATTGAACGTGCAGCGACTTCTTTGCCGAACCACTGTTTGTACCAGGTACGCATCTCTTGAATTTCACGAGTTTGGTCTTTTTTAATCGCTTGGGCTAATTTTTTAACTTCTGGGCGTTTGCCATTAATCAAAGCAAGATCAGCCATTGCGATCGCATCTTGGTGATGCGGGATCATCATTTCGATAAAATGCTGATCGACTCGAACCGATCTGGGTTGTTGAGGATTTCCTGGTGCAGGTAATGACTGAACTTGTTCGCTGTTGATAAGGACAAATCCAGTAATAGCACCACTACTAAGTAGCCCGACTAAGCTGTACACCAAAAACTTCTTATTCATAACTCTACCTGATTTGAAGAATAACTAGGTTTCAATACTGGCTGCTGCAAAGCAAGACGCGCTCACTGATGCAACAAGGCAATGCGGTAAATTAAATGGGTTTATGCCGTTGCTTTAGCCATCTGACGGCAAGATTCAGCACAACGACGGCAGGCTTGAGCGCACTTCTTACACGGCTCGTGGTCGTGCTTCTCACACTCAGTTGCACAGCGATCGCACGCTTCTGCACAAACCGCACACATTTGGGCGTGCAGATCAGAATTACGAGCCATGAACCGAGCGCAGAGGGTGCAGGTATCAGCGCAATCGCGGCATAGCTTAATACATTGAGCCATCATCTGCACCATGTCACTGGTTAAGCAAGCGGTTCCGCATTGCTCACACTCACGAAGACAGTCGAGGCAATTCTGAATGCAGGTTTCTAGCAGAGATTGATGAGATTTAGTAGTAGTCATGGTTTTAAGCTCCTAAAAAATCAACACAACGAAGAATAGATTGTTATGCCCTTCACCTTGGTTAGGGGATGACTAAGTTCTTATATCTCTCAAGCTACGCTCAGACTATGAGAAACCTATGAGCGATTCAAGGTTTACGTCTTTAGGAAGATTTTTCCAGATTTTTGGCGATGAGCAATTCATTTCATCCTGATTTGATTATTTCCCATTATTATTGGAGGATTCCGACCACCTGACACCGCAACCAGCCTGTAAAGGAGTTAGACTGATGAAAATTTTGGTGGTAGAAGATGATGAGGCAATTGCCGACCTACTTACTTATATGCTCTCCAACCAAAATTACGTGGTTGAAGTTGCTAACGATGGTGAGGCAGCTTGGGAACTGATTGTTATTTATAACTATGATTTACTGCTGATAGATATTACGCTCCCTCGTTTAGACGGAATAAGTCTCTGTCGTAGAGTCAGAGCCCACGACTATAAAATGCCAATTCTGGTGGTAACAGGGCGAAGCAGTGGTCACGATAAAGCGATCGGGCTAGATGCAGGTGCTGATGCGTACATGGTGAAACCGCTCGATCAGGAGGTATTGATTGCTCGAATTCGAGCCTTGCTGCGTCGCACAGGAACGGCTTTTCAATCTGTGCTGGAGAAGGGTAGTTTGCGGCTCGATCCGACAAGTCGTGAAGTTACTTACGCAGGGCAACTTCTATCCTTAAGTCCCAAGGAGTTTTCGATCCTAGAGTTCTTTTTGCGGAATGGTCGTCAAGTCTTTACCTACAGCGTAATTTTGGATCAAATCTGGGCGTATGGAGAGACTCCTAGCGAAGATGCCGTGAGAACTCATATTAAGGGGCTACGGCAGAAATTTAGAGGGGTCGGCGCTCCCACAGATTTGATTGAAACGGTTTATGGACTGGGTTATCGGCTTAAACCTTTGGAAGCGATCGCTGATTCAACCAAGACGGCTCAACTCACGTCTAATGAAGCGACTCAACCGATTCAA
Source organism: Microcoleus sp. B5-D4 (assembly GCF_036705145.1). Classification (NCBI taxonomy): domain Bacteria; kingdom Bacillati; phylum Cyanobacteriota; class Cyanophyceae; order Oscillatoriales; family Microcoleaceae; genus Microcoleus; species Microcoleus sp. B5-D4. The sequence goes on from NZ_JAUBTV010000132.1 coordinate 6,635, forward strand.
CAACAAACCCTCAGCGCCTTATCCAAGCGTCAAGAAATCGATCGCGCCTCAAACGACTTAACTACAGAACGAATCGAGCCGGAAGAGTCTCTGTTTGCGGATGAGCGTCCTTTGTTATTGATCGTCGATCCCGATCGCCAACTGGCCCAACAGTTGATGAATGAAGCGGTAGACTGGGGATTTCGGAGCGCGATCGCAACGACACTTTCCGAAGCCGAAACGAAAATTGAGCAAGATGCGCCTACCGTTGTGCTACTCGATCCCGATATTACTCATCCCACAACAGAGAGTTTAAGGCTGCTGGCAAAGCTCAGTCATCAAACTCCTTCTGTGCCAGTTCTAGTTTTAACCAGTCACGATCAATTAACCGATCGCCTAGAAGTTGCCCAACTCGGCGGACATAGTTTTTTACACAAACCCTTGCCCCCGGCTCAAGTGCTGAAAGCGATCGCACAAGCGGCACAACAAGCAAAGACAGCAAAGCAACGGGTGATGGTCGTCGATGCTGATCCCCAGATTCTTGCAACTCTGAAGGAGTTCCTAGAACCCTGGGGATTGAGCGTAACAACGCTGAACGATCCTCAACGATTTTGGGAAACGTTGAAATCCTGCTCACCGCATCTGCTAATTTTAGATGTGAAAATGCCTGCTGTGAGCGGCGTTGAGCTTTGCAAAATTATCCGCAACAATTCGCGCTGGGGGCGCTTGCCGATCATTTTTTTGACGGCGCATACCGATGCTGCGATCGTCAATCAAATGTTTTCAGTAGGTGCAGATGACTTTGTGAGCAAGCCGATCGTAGGGCCAGAATTGGTCAGTCGCATCATCAATCGCCTAGAACGGATCAAACTCCTTCAGAATGCTGCTGAGACAGATTATTTGACCAAACTCTCTAACCGCCATAAGTCAACCCAAGACTTAAACAAATACCTTCAACTTGCAAATCAACAGAATCAGTCGCTCTGTCTAGCAGTTCTGGACTTAGACAATCTCAAACAGATCAACGATCGTCACGGGTACAATACTGGCGACATGGTGATGCGTCAGTGGGGACAGTTGCTCCGGCAGACTTTTAGGCAAAATGCAGTCGTTGCTCGCTGGGAAAGCGATGAATTTGTGGTTGCCTTATCTAGCATGATTAAGGCAGATGGTATTCAAAGACTCACTCAATTATTAGCAACGCTCCACCACAGAAAATTTGTTGCTCCCGATCAAACTCAATTTCGGATCACATTTAGCGCTGGCATTGCTCAATATCCAGATCATGGAACGGATTTGCATTCTCTTTATCAAGCCGCATCCGAAGCCTTGCATCAATCTAAAGTTGCTGGGTCTGCTTGTATTTTTTCTACGGAAGACTGTAGGGCTATTCTCAAACAAACGAAGTCTTAATTCATTATTAAAATTCTCAAACTCAAACTTTTCTTAACTCCTCATAAGTTCCTCAGATTGTTTTATTACAGTCAAAGTGGATATGCAAGGACTGTTGCATACAATTCTGAAAGTGTGCTGAGACCGGCTGCCTATATTTCCTTGGGTCATGCGCCCGTCTCAAAAACTGTTTTTCCATAGTTGATAGAAAAGCTCATCCATGAGTGTCTTCACTGTTTACATCTATCTCCCTACTATAAAAGGTCAACTCCATGAGCACAGCTATACTGTCACCAAAAACAACCAAAACTAATTGGTCTGATGTAATTGAGTATCCTCAATCTGGAGCCAAGAGCAAGATTCTGCTAGAAGATAAAAATTGTCGCTATACGCTGATGTCTCTAGCGGCATCAGCGTCTCTGCCAGAACATACTAACCCCCGCAATGCGACTGTGAATGTGATTGAAGGACAAGGCGTGTTGATGCTGGAAGATGAAGAGATTGTTCTAGGATCTGGAGTCTTTGCTTTTATACCCGCCAACGCACGCCACGCGCTTAAAGCAGTGACAAACCTCGCCTTTTTATTGACGCTCTCTGAACCGGTTGCTGGCTCTAATCATTGACCTTATCGTTCCAAAAAATTAGGAAACTACTATCATGATTCGACTGCTCGTTAATTTTCTGGAAGCCTTGTTAAATACCTTTTATCAGGGTCGCGATCGCGTCTTCGCCCGATTTTTTGTACTGGAAACTGTTGCCCGTGTACCCTATTTTGCTTTCACCTCCGTTTTACACCTCTATGAAACAATGGGCTGGTGGCGTAAATCTGACTGGTTAAAGATACATTTTTCCGAGTCTTGGAATGAACTGCACCATCTGCTGATTGCCGAATCCCTCGGTGGCAATGATCGCTGGTACGATCGCTACCTTGCCCGGATCGGAGGATTGATTTACTACTGGATCATTGTTTTGGTCTATATGCTAAACGCCTCTGCTGCCTACAACTTCATGCAGCAGGTTGAAGAGCACGCCTATCACACCTATGATCTATTTCTCAAAGAGCACGGTGAAGAACTTAAACAAATGCCTGCGCCAAAAGTAGCAATTAACTACTATCTAGATGGCGACTTGTATATGTTTGATGAATTTCAAACGACGCATCCTGAAGCCTTTCGCCGTCCTCAGATTGAGAATCTCTACGATGTCTTTGTTGCCGTTCGCGAAGATGAATTAGAGCACGTCAAGACGATGATTGCGTGCCAACAACCTGAAGCTAAAGAGACATTCCAAAGCCCCCACGCCGAGAATCGTCCTGCACTTCCAGAATCGGTAAGAGCCGCGATTGAGTTGCAAACCGCGCAAATCATACAGGAAGCAGAAAAAGAACCCGTTCAAATAACGTAATTGCCAAGGAGAAAGGCCATGTTATATCTCGATGAGATGAGCACAAAAGAGATCAACGAACTGCTGCGGGAAGTAGGATATGGACACCTCGGCTGCATAGGCGAAGGGTATCCATATATTGTGCCTATGCACTATTACCTTAAAGACTCAGAAATATCTATCTTCACAACGGTGGGAATGAAGACTCAGTATATGGATGCAAATCCAAAAGTTTGCTTACAGATCGAAGAAGTTCACGATCGGGTACACTGGCGCAGTGTTGTTGTGAATGGTCGCGCTGAACGCCTCACTGAGCAGTAAGACATTGATCGGGTGATACAATTTGTCAAAACGCAGAATCCAACAGTTTCGCCTGCGATCAATCGAACCTGGATCGATGCTTGGGGACGATCAGAGGTGATTGCAATCTACCGCGTTCACAAGAGTGAAATCAGTGGACGCACGACTGATGGAGTCAGCAGTCGGTAAGAACAGATATACCTCAATATGAGTACGGTCAATCGTTAGGATTTGGCGCGAGTGATGTTTGGCATCCATGCCTTTAGTAAATGTTAAAAACAACCGCTAAAACTTAAGTCGATCTAGTTCTGAAAATCTACCAAATAAGGAGAAAATTATGACAGAGATCGTGAGCCGCGAGATTCGGCTAGTCTCCCGCCCCAAGGGGATTCCCACCGCAGATAACTTTGCGATCGCCGAGACCAAACTAGACCCACTTCAAGATGGGCAAGTGCTCGTTCGCAATCTCTATATGTCAGTCGATCCATATATGCGCGGTCGCATGAACGAGGGGAAATCCTATGTTCCATCTTTCCAGTTAGGCAAAGCACTCGAAGGCGGCGCAGTCGGCGAGGTAATCGAGTCGCGTGCCCAGGAATTCAAGCCGGGTGATGTTGTCACTTCCAACTATGGCTGGCGGGAATACTTCATAGCTGCACCAAAAGATTTGCATCAGGTTAGCCGCGAGATTCAACCGCCCTCAGTTTACCTCGGTGTTCTAGGCATGACAGGTATGACTGCTTGGGTTGGGTTGAATTTGGTAGAAGTCAAAGCCGGCGATGTTATTTTTGTTTCGGGAGCCGCAGGCGCGGTGGGAAATGTCGCCGGACAACTGGCTTCATTGCGCGGATGCCATGTCATCGGGTCTGCTGGGTCAATGGAAAAAATCAAGTTTCTGCGGGAAGAATGCGGATTTGATAGCGCCTTCGATTACAAGGCCGGCCCTGTCCTCGAACAACTGAATCAGGCAGCACCAGACGGAATTGATGTCTATTTCGATAACGTAGGAGGCGAAACGCTGGAAGCAGCGCTTTCAGCATTGCGCGTACACGGTCGGATTATCGCTTGTGGCAGCATCTCCGGTTATAACGATGAAAAACCGCAGCCGGGCCCTTCCAATCTATTTAATATGATTGGCAAACGCTTGACGATGAAAGGGCTAATCGTTAGAGATTGGCTCGATCGCCAGAGTGAATTTGAACAAGAAGTGGGCGGCTATTTCCAAGATGGGAAATTGAAGAATAAGGAAACAGTAGTAGCAGGAATCGATCGAGCCGTGGATGCGTTCATCGGTCTTTTTGAAGGTAAAAATGTGGGTAAAATGGTGGTAAAATTGGATTAGGTGACGACTAATTGAGTCGGCACTTGCTTCATTATTTGAGCAAGTTGAAACCCTAGCTCGCTTATCGTTATTTGGTTTAAGAAAGTATGGATCTTCAACTATCAGATCGGATTGCATTAGTCAGTGGTTCAACTGCCGGAATTGGACTCGCGATCGCCACGACACTTGCCCAAGAAGGAGCAACTGTCATTGTCAATGGCAGAACGCAAGAGCGCGTAAACGATGCCCTCAAAAGCATTCAGCAAAGTGTCCCCAATGCCAAACTTCAGGGAATTGCTGCCGATTTGGGAACAACCGCAGGAGTTGAATTGTTGTTTCAACAGGTGCAAGAAGTCAACATTTTGGTCAACAATTTAGGAATTTATGGCTCCAAAGCATTTGAAGATATCTCCGATGAGGAGTGGATGAACATTCTGGAAGTAAACGTTATGAGCGGTGTTCGGCTCTCCCGTCATTACTTACCTTTGATGCTAAAAAAAGATTGGGGACGAATTATTTTCATCTCTAGTGAATCTGCCTTGAATATTCCCGCCGAAATGATTCACTATGGCGTTACCAAGACTGCACAAGTAGCCTTGAGTCGTGGTTTAGCTGAAACAACGGCAGGCAGTCGTGTCACGGTAAATACAGTATTGCCAGGGCCAACCCGTTCCGAAGGAGTGGAAACTTTCATTGAGGGACTCGCCAAGGATCAAAATATTTCACCCGAACAAGTTGAGAAAGAGTTTTTTACCAAGACTCGTCCATCTTCACTGATTCAGCGATTTGCTTCAACGTCGGAAGTTGCGGCGTTAGTTGCATTTGTTGCTAGTCCTTTAGCCTCTGCAATTAATGGTGCTGCCTTGCGAGTCGAAGGTGGAGTGGTGCGATCGATTGTTTAATAAATCTGCCTTCGTAGATCGCTTTCACAATCAGGAGTATGAATTCCCAATCGCGATCGTTGGTACGGCTCGCGATCGCATTATTAAAAATATATTCATTCCGATGTCGCCGGATTCGATCTTACTACCCACCGCGAAATAACCCCAATTAAGAGGTTAGTGATGCCAACTGCAACGGATTTTAAAGACTATTACACCATTTTGGGAGTAAGCAAAACGGCAACTCCTGAAGAAATCAAACGGGCTTACCGCAAGTTAGCCCGCAAGTACCATCCTGACCTCAATCCTGGAGATAAAGACGCAGAGGCAAAATTCAAAGACCTCAATGAAGCAAATGAGGTGCTTTCCGATCCAGAGAAACGGCCGAAGTACGATCGATTTGGTGAACACTGGAATCAGCCCGGATACAGTGAAGCGCCACCATCTAGAGGAACTAATGTTGGGACGGTTGACTTCGATCGGTACGCCGACTTTGATTCGTTTATCAACGATTTGCTGGGTCGATCGACAGCAGGATCGAGCCGTAGAACCAACGCAACCAGCGGCTTTGATGATTTTGGTGACGGATTTCGTTCTCAAGCGCCTGCACCGGATACCGAAGCCGCGATCGCGCTCACATTTTCCGAAGCTTTTCACGGTGTCCAGAAACGGCTACAACTCGACGATGAAACAATCAATGTCCGCATTCCCGCAGGCGCAAAACCAGGTAGTCGAATTCGACTCAAAGGTAAAGGTCGTCCTAGTCCATTCTCTCAACAGCGCGGCGATTTGTATCTAACTATCGAGATTTTGCCGCATTCCTTCTTTCGATTCGAGGGTGATGACCTAGTTTGTGAGATTCCAATTCGTCCCGATGAAGCCGTTTTAGGGGCAGGGTAAGAGCATCTTAATCAGGCTTGACACAAGCACTTGAGAATCTGCATCATATAGTCATCATTCATCGCCGC
>NZ_JAUBTV010000133.1:0-12733 GCF_036705145.1 Microcoleus sp. B5-D4
ATGACGAGCGGGCTACCTGTGTATTTTGTTTGTTTTGTCAAGTACAATTTATACCAAATTAGATGAGCTTACCCTGGTTTTAGGGGCGGAAATCAGCGTGCCAACTCCCGATGGTAGCGTGACGATGAAAGTTCCTAAAGGAGTGCGATCGGGACAATCGCTCAGACTGCGCGGCAAAGGCTGGACATTGCAAAAAGGGGGACGCGGTGACTTACTCGCCAAACTTCTAATTGTCACGCCAAAAGACTTAAGTGCGATCGAGCAAGAATGCTACGAAAAAATCCAGGCAAATACGAGTTTTAACCCCCGTACCCAGTTAGAGGAAATTAAGTTATGAGCTTTAGCCTTTCAAAAATTGTGGTTTCACCCGAAGGTGAGCAACTCTATACCTTTGAATATGCTGCATTGATCACTGAGACCTCGATTACGGTTGTCGAGGTTTATGTCAAGTTGGGTATCATTGACGCGATCGGCGACCTGCTGCATTCCCGCGAGATTGCTCGTATTGCTCAGATTCAGCGATTGCGTCAAGACTTGGGGCTGAACTTAGTCGGAGCCGCAATGGTGCTCGATATGGCTCAAGAAATTGCTCAATTACGGGCACAGCTCAAGGCGCATCAGTCTCGGTCACGGAACGAGTTATGAGGTGTCTAAAGCAACGAGAATCGGCGTTCGATCGGGAGATGTAAAGTTTTGACACAAATCTTTGTTGCTTGCTTTTAGACTTATCTTGCCTATAATTTGAACTATGAACTACCGAAATTATATTACTCTCGAACCCAATAAACGCAGTAACAAACCTGGTGCGCGCGGCTTACGAATTTCGGTTTATAACGAGGGCCGACCATAATCTTGCCATTATTAATGTAGGTAACAGTGATTCCGCCGATCGCCCTAATTACCATCAATGCTAGGAGGATAGAGCCAATTTGGTGATGGCGGATAGCAAACCCACCTTTAACCATTTCTTTCTTGATATCTCCGTCTGCCAGCCTCGTCCGCCGAATTTGCACACCCAACTACAAGGCATCGAGGGCAATAACCAGTAATAGCCACATGGTAATGGGGTGAAAAAAGCTGAGATAGGGCTTGAGAGCCGCTAAATTTTCCAAATTCATACGGTTATATCCAAAGTTTTCGTATCTATTAAATTTATCTTGCCATTGTATATAGCAATTTCACGTCATCCATAAGAGAAATTTTGTTTGAAATTTATCTATAAATATCATTTATTATGACAATTTAGATCAGTTTTATGTAAATAATTTGTTATAATAAAAAGAGTTACCAACGCAAGTGTTGCAATACCGTGAAAGTCGCTTATTACATGACTGGACCAGTTTTTTGCAATCAGTTTTACATGGGAGATTACAGACAGCTATGAAAACGAATATTAGTTGCCTCGATCGCCTGATCCGCCTGTTGTTGGCTTCGGTGTTATTTTACCTAGGACTGTTCCTTTACAGCGGTACAGGATTGGGGATTGGTCTAGTCGTTGCAGGTGGCGTATTGCTGGTGACGGCTCTGGTCGGTTTTTGCGGTCTTTATAGCCTTCTGGGAATTCGTACCAGCCCGACGAAAGAGCAAATGAAAGAAAAATTCATTCATTAACTCTTAAGGAGTTTCATCATGGACAATAATTTTCCTCTCGAAAGTCCGTCTCTATCGAGGCGGCAACTACTCAATTTCATCACCGGAGCCGCCGTCGCTGCCATCGCAGGTGCCGCGCTCTATCCTGCGGGCAAATTCTTCATTCCGCCCGCAGAAACGGGAGCGGGGGGAGCCATTCTTGCTAAAGATGTTTTAGGAAATCTAATTCCAGCCTCACAAATCCTGGCAGAACTGCCGGGAACCCGTGCCCTAGTTGCAGGTCTGGCAGGAGAACCCACCTACTTGATTGTCAAAGAAGATGGCACCCTAGACAGCATAGGGATTGTTGATAACTGCACTCACCTCGGTTGTACCTTTCCCTGGAATCCAATGGATGAGCAGTTTCAATGTCCCTGTCATGGTTCCCGCTATGCCCCTGATGGGACGGTGGTGCGTGGCCCGGCTCCTCTACCGCTGAAGATTGTTCAGGTTGTGGCGATCGATAACAGCATTTTGATCTCACCTTGGACGCAAAACGATCCCCGCACTGGAGAAAAACCCTGGTGGGTTTGAGGATGAAGTGATATGGAACCGATTCGTATTTTTTACTTTTCCGATGTTCTCTGCGTTTGGGCTTATATTGCTCAGATTCGTTTGGATGAGTTAAAAACAACCTTTGAAGACAAGATTGCCATCGCACAGCACTTTGTCCCTGTCTTTGGTGTTGCTCGTGAAAAGCTGGAAAACCGATGGCGCGATCGCGGTGGTTTGCAAGGATACAGCGATCATGTCCAGGATGTTGCGAAAAAGTTCGATCACATCAGCGTTCATCCTGATATTTGGACTAAGGCAACACCATTTTCATCGACATCCTGTCATTTGTTTCTCCATGCGATTCAACTACTAGAAACGAAAGATTTAGTAGAGCGAAATCAACAGGTATTTGAAAAAGCAACCTGGGCATTTCGGGAGGCGTTTTTTACCCAACTGGCAGATGTTTCTGACCGCAAGGTGCAATTTGGAATTGCGGAGGAGTTAAGACTGCCGATCGCTGCTATCGAAGCTCTGATCGAGAGTGGTGAGGCTTATGCCAAACTATCCCAGGATTTTGAATTAGTCAAAGAACATACGGTTACAGTCAGCCCCACCCTGATTTTTAATGAAGGACGGCAGAGACTCAACGGCAATGTGGGCTACCGGGTGATCGAAGCCAATATTCGGGAGTTACTGCACAATCCTCCGGGAGAGCAATCATGGTGTTAGGAATCTTGAATTAATAGAAAGACGCGATCGCAATCAAAATGCACCCATGAAAAAGCCACTTTTATTTGATAAACGCTTGGTTATCTGGGGAATATCTTTGTTGCTCTACATAATAGCACTTAGCTTGCCAGCACTTGCTTTTGATATAGTTGACAACCAGACAAAGCAGACAAGTTTTATTTCTGTTATGAAGGGGGTTGAAGTTACAATTTGGGGACTACTTGGATTGTTCTTTCTTCAAATTCCAGCTATTGGCTGGTTAGCCAATCCGCTTTATTGGTTTTCCTGTAAATTGTTTGTACAGAAAAAATACAAATTTTCAATAGTTTCTGCTTTTATTGCAATTATTGTCGGCTTTACAGGAACAATATCAGCATACTGGCTGGCGTTACCCAATGGTAGTAGTCCCTATAGTCATCTTCTATTAACTAAGTTACTTCCTGGTTTCTGGTTATGGCTTGCGGCTCCAGGATGGCTGATGATTATTGCTAGTTACTTTGCTTATACAAAACACAAGAATCGCCTCGTGTTAAACCAGAAGCTTCCCAGAAATCTTTTCGATGAAAAGTGAAGGACTAAGGATTTATATAGCAGGCAAAACAATGAGATCGAAGTTATACGGTTTGGTTGCGTGTTTAACAGCTTTGAGCCTGTTCACAGGTTGCTCTCTCAGTTTGGGTGGGCTTAGAGGCTCTGGAATAGTTAAGACCGAATCTAGAGAAGTAGGTCGATTCTCATCCATTTCTAGTAAATCCGTAGGTAAAATCACGATACAGCAGACGGGAAAAGAGTCCCTCACGATTACCGCCGACGACAACATTCTGCCGTTGCTAGAAAGTCGTGTAGCTGACAATGTTCTGTATCTCACCATCATGAAAGATACCCATATGAATCCCACCAAGCCCATTGAGTTCGTTGTGGAGGTGAACAGCTTAGAGAGCGTGAATATACATGGTGTCGGTAGTGTTGATGTAAAGGATATCCAAGGTAAACAGTTGTCGATTTCCCTTGATGGGGTAGGTAGCATGACAATCGCCGGAAGTGTCGATGTGCTGGAACTAGATATTTCCGGGGTTGGAAGTTTCCAAGGTGAGAATTTCAAGACTAAGCAGGCGACGGTTCGGAATAGCGGCGTTGGAAGTGCTGTGGTTAATGTCACTCAGCAGTTAGATGCAACTGTATCCGGTGTGGGTTCAATAGAGTATATTGGCTCTCCTCAAGTTCGAGAATCTCGGGGGGCGTGGGGTCAGTTAAGCAACGTTAGCGATCGCTTGGATTCAGTTGAGAGAGAATTGAATTAGAGAATACAAAAAAGGAGTTATGTCATGAATGCCATCAAGATTGAAATTTTGGGTACAGGTTGCAAAAAATGCCAACAGCTAGAGGCAAATGCGAAAGAAGCTGTAGCAAATCTAAATTTAACTGCTGAAGTTTCACATATTACCGACCCAATCGAAATTGCTAAACGAGGTGTGATGTCTACTCCCGCTATGACAATCAATGGCAAAGTTGTCAGCAAAGGTCAAGTAATCAGTCCCGAACAAATTCAGCCCCTATTGCAGCGTTAAAAAGGCAAAGTTATGTTCGATCCATTTTATCCGTTTGATTGGTTGGCAACCCAGATTGTCACCCAACTTTTGGGGTTGTCGATTTCATCGCATTTAGGATCGAGTCTGCACTTCTTTCTTTACGATGTGCCAAAAGTCTTAACATTACTGATTGTAATTAGCTTCATTGTTGGGACATTTCAAAGCTTTTTAGAACCAGAGCGCGTTCGCTCTTTGCTAGAAGGAAAGCGCACTTTTGCAGGAAATATTTTGGCGGCAATGGTGGGAATTGTCACGCCATTTTGTTCTTGTTCTGCGGTTCCTTTATTCATCGGCTTCTTAGAAGCAGGTGTACCTTTAGGCGTGACTTTCTCCTATCTGATGGCAGCGCCAATGGTGAATGAAGTTGCTGTTATCCTGCTGTGGGGATTGTTTGGACTAAAGGTGACGCTCATCTATATCGGTTTTGGGGTGGGTTTGGCGATCGCCTCTGGATATATCATCGGATTACTAAAATTAGAAAAATGGGTGGAACCCTGTGTTTGGGAACTGCAAAAATCTCATCAAGAAATACCTCTAGGTGATGAGGACAATCTAGAACCAGTGATGCTAACTTGTTGGGGGCAAAGATTTGAGCAAGGATGGTTCCAATCGAGCTCCATTGTGCGATCGGTGTGGCTCTATGTCGTGGGTGGTATTGCGATCGGGGCGGGGATTCATGGTTATGTGCCGACTGATTTTATCACCCAATATGCAGGCGCAAATAATCCTTTAGCAGTGCCGATCGCGGTAATTTTGGGTGTTCCACTCTATGCAAACATTGCGGGTGTAATGCCGATTACCGAAGCTTTAGTCAATAAAGGAATGCCAATGGGTACAGTTTTGGCCTTCACAATGGCTGTGACAGCATTATCGCTTCCTGAAATGGTGATTCTCAAAAAAGTTTTGAAACCTCAACTCTTAGCCGTGTTTATTGGGTTAATGACTGTTGGAATTATTAGTATCGGCTATATATTTAATGCCCTAATCAATTGATTGACATGGTGCTGAAATATCTGGCTGACAGAGTGAACCCTTAACAATCCATTTCCGGAGAAATCTATGAGCTTTAAGAAACCAATTCAGACTATATTACTGGGATTTGCACTATGTTTTTTCCTCTTGGTTGGTATTGGGCAAAACCCGATCCTCGCAGCAAATTTCATAGAAACTGAACCAATCTTTCAAGAAAAAATGCAAACAATCTCTGAAAAAACCGTGAATCTGGAATCGGGAGTCGATCGCTTTCTCACGTCGATTCCAGCAGGCTATTACACGATCGCCAATGTCGAAGGGTTGAAAAGCCTCTTAGAGAACCCTCAAACCCTGTTGGTGGATGTGCGCGAACCCTCGGAGTATCGATCGGGACATATCGCTAATGCGATCGATATTCCGCTCCGAACACTAACACACAATCTGGATCGAATTCCGCGCGATCGCCCCGTAGTTTTGTACTGTTCAACGGGCTATCGATCGGCAATGGGAGTAATGACATTGCACCTATTGGGCTATGAAAATGTCCAGGGATTTCCGCCAAGTTTTGCAGGCTGGAAAAACGCAGGAGAGGCGATCTCCTCTAGCTAATGCACCAAAACAATTAGGATGAAAATCCAAAAATTTTGACTCTGGAATTGCAAGACATTTTAACTTTTTGAGGACTTTTGTGATAAACTTTATCTACTTTAACTACCCTAAAATTCGCCCGATGCGCTGGCTGCTGGCTGCTTGGATCTGCGTTTTACTGATTGTCTGTATTCCCTTACCTGCTTTTGCTGCTGTGACGGAAATCGAAGAATATCCAGGGCAGATGCTGTATCAATCCCGGCAAAAACTGCAAGATCAGAACGGAAATTCTTGGCAGGCGAGATCCTTCAAACGCATCCATCCTGAAGGTAGTTCTACTGTCTCTCTGCGCGTCGTGGGCTTTCCTGGTGCGGTGGAATTCGATCGCACTCAACCGCTGATTCTGACAACATCTATGGGCGAAACTCTAACCGCCAAGGATATTTCTAGCGAAATTTCTAAGGACACACCAACCCCAGCGAATGTCGCAGAATATGACATTAAGTCTGTCCTACCGCAGTTGCAGGCTGAAATTCCCCTTCACCTAACTTTACCGATGGTAACTGGCTCAGCGATCGAGTTACAAATCCCATCGACGGCGATTCAAGAGTGGCAAACAATTTCTGCTCATTAACTAACTCCAAAAAATCAAACCGATGAATTACGATATCTTTGACGAACAATATTACCTCTCGCAATATCCTTGGGTCAAACCAGCCATTGATGCAGGAAGCATCAAATCTGGACTAGAACACTTTCAAAAATATGGTCAAGCAGGCGGCCTAACTAAAGTATCGCGTTATTTTGACGAATCTACCTACCTTGCCGACAATCCAGAGATAGCACCCTTCGTCAGCACAGTCAACCCAAACGCGCCCTTTGCGACCGGACTAGACCACTTTATCCAATACGGTTACGAACAGGGTCGCAGCCAAGTATCGCCTGAGTATGACGAAGCCTTTTATGTAGCAAATAACCGAGATTTACTGCCGTTTATTCAGAATGGAACTTTTAAAAATGGCTACCAGCACTTCATTCAATTCGGAATCAAAGACGGTCGGTTTGGAACTTCATTTTTGGAATCGGACTACTTACAGAAAAACCGCGATATTGTGCCGTTTGTCAACTCTGGAGCCTTAAAAACTGGTCGCGAACACTACTTCAAGTTCGGAAGTTCCGATCCAAGCCGCTCTGCGACTTTTGTTGGAACTTCCGGCAATGACATTATAACGGGTTCCGGGGTGGGGAATGCCGAATTAATTGGAGTTGAAATAGGTGTAGAACCTCATTACGGTGCCCGATTGTATGAAAGTGATGGCAGCAATGAATTTGATACTCTCATTGGCGGTATCGGTCGTGATAAATTTGTGTTGGGCGAATATCAAGCCTTCGCCCGTAATGTGTCATTGCGTGGAGTACAGTATTACATTGGGCCGGGTTTTGCTACAATTCGGAACTTTACCAAAGGTCAAGATAGCATCCAGTTATTAGTGGATTCCTCAGATCAGTTATTGGTGTTTCCCATCAACAATAATCGAGATTTAGCTATCCAAAGGAAAGGCTATCCCACCTTTGAGAATGGAGTTTCTGTTCCCTCAACCAGTCCATTTGATACAATTGGTGTTATTGAAGGTGGCGGAAATCTCAGTTTGAATCTATCACCAGGATCTGGTTTCACACGTTTACTTACGTAGAAATCTCGAAGCTATTCAGGATTTGCCCGATCGCTGCTGGGAGTACGATCGCACATTCAACAAAATCTGCGATCGCACTTGCCGATGCCAACAACTCGCCTTTCACGACTGTACTTTACTTTTTTTAAGAAAGCAACCATGAATTACGACATTTTCGACGAAAAATACTACCTCGCCCAATATCCGTGGCTGAAACCAGCCATTGATGCCGGAAGCATCAAATCTGGGAAAGAACACTTTGAAAAATTCGGTCAAGCCGCCGGCCTAACTAAAGTATCGCGGTATTTTGACGAAGCTACTTACCTCGCTGGCAACCCAGACATCGCTGCCTTAGTCCGCACTCCTAGCAACCCAAACGCGCCTTTTGCAACCGGACTAGACCACTTTATCAAATTAGGTTACGAAGAAGGTCGTACCCCCGTATCGCCTGAGTATGACGAAACGTTTTATCTAGCAAATAACCGAGATTTACTGCCGTTTATTCAGAACGGAACTTTCAAATCAGGCTACCAGCACTTCATTCAATTCGGGGTAAAAGAAGGTCGTTTTGGAACTTCATTTTTTGAAACAGAATTCTTACGGAAAAACCCCGATATTGTGCCATTTGTCAACTCTGGAACCTTGAAAACTGGTCGGGAACACTACTTCAATTTTGGGAAAAACGAGCCAAGCCGGTCTGCGACTTTTGTCGGAAGTTCTGGGAATGACATCCTCACCGGTTCCGGGGTGGGGAAAGTTGAATTAATTGCAGTTGAAGTAGGTTTAGCTACAGGTAATGGCTTTGGAAGCACTCGACTTTATGAAAGTGATGGCAGTAATGAATTCGATATTCTCATTGGCGGTAGCGGCCGCGATACATTTGCGCTTGGTAAGGAGAACATAACCCGTAGGGGATCGCTACTAGGATCGACACAGTTTTATATCGGGCCGGGTTTTGCTACAATTCGGAACTTTAATCAAGGTCAGGATACTATTCAGCTAGCAGGATCTTTAACACTATCAAATTATTACTTAGATATATTATCGGTGTTTCCCATTAACAATGGTCGAGATTTAGCTATCCAAACGAAGGGCTTTATAAACGCTATAAATGGAGTGCTATCAACCAGTAACTTTGATACGATCGCTGTTATTGAAGGCGGCGGAAATCTGACCTTGAATCAATTACCATCATCTCCAGATTATACATTTTTACTTGGATAGAAATCTCGAATTTATTAGGGATTTGCTTGATCCTGCTGGGGAGTGCGATCGCACATTCGCAAAAAGGGATCTCGCACTTTTGTCTTTGCCATAAAAATAATAAAGGTGAAATCGGCTATTGTAATTTTTCTGTGGGCTCAGAGACATTAGCTCGATATAAATACACGCAAGGCTCTCAACAAGTTAAGTAGGATGATCTGTCATGAATAAACTAAAACTTTCTGGTCTATTACTCTTTCTTGCTGGTTCAATTGCTTTAATGGGCATCATCACTGCTGAAGCACTATACCCATCTGGATCTGGCTACACGACCTTTAACAGCGAAATCAGTGATCTTGGGGCAACAAAACCACCCAACAGCTTAATCTATCAACCATCCGCCACCATTTTTAATATCACCATGCTGTTATCTGGCTTAATGACTTTGACAGCAACATTTTATCAGCATAAATACTTCAAAAAACTGCTCGTTAGTATTCCACTTGGTCTATTTAGCTTAGGTCTTGTGGGCATTGGAATTTTTTCTGGTGATAAAGTCCCCTACCACGGAATATTCTCTTTACTCACTTTTATATCGGGTGGAGTATCAGCTATTATGTCTTTTAAAATTGTTTCTGCTCCATTTAAGTTTATCGGAATTGTCTTTGGAACTATTTCCTTAATAACATGGTGTGCTGTTGTGTTTGCCCCTAATATTATTGTTCCTTTTATTGGCTTGGGTGGAACAGAAAGATGGCTTGTTTATCCTATTGTGCTATGGATAACAGGCTTAGGCGGTTATTTAATGAACATAACAACAACCAAAAAACTTGGGGAGCAGCACCTATAAAATAATTTTGTAAAAACTTAACGAGAGATAAAAATATGAAACAAAAGAAGCGATGGCTAAAGCAAATTGGATGCTTTCTACTTTACACTTTTGGCATCACATGGTTGTGCTGGATAATTATCATCATTGGGAACAGATATTTTAATGCTCTTTGGTATGGTGAGCCTTTATTTTGGATACCTTACTCAATCGGCAATTTAGGGCCAGCCATTAGTTCTTATATTATTTATCGACAGTTCAATGAGGATTTTGGTGAAGAATCTTTTGTTAAATTTCTCTTCGGCAAAAAATTAAATAGAAAAGTGTGGCTGATATTTGGGTTATTTTCAATTTGGCGTTTGTTTATGGTTTGGATTGCCTTTGGAATCAATAAGCCTATATCAATTCTTTCTGTAATTATTAATCTACCACTAATTATCCTTTTAGGTGGTGGATTAGAGGAATTAGGTTGGCGTGGAATTTTGCAGCCTAAATTAGAAAAGGTAGTTAATTATTTACCTTCTATCCTTATGGTAGGAACTATATGGAGCATATGGCATTTGCCGTTATGGTTTAGAAAAGGGACAATTCAAAGTTCATTTCCATTTGGATTGTATCTCTTTTCAGGCATAATTTTAACTTCCAGTTTTACAACTCTGTATAAATACACAAATAACTTATTTTTCTGTGTGTTAAGTCACGCCTGGTTCAATGAATGTATTGGGTTGGCTTTATATATAGGTAATAACGGAGCCTTGCAGCTAAATTTGAATTGGAAAGTAATTGTTGTTTTTTCCATCGAGCTAATAGTATCCGTCATTTTAGGAATAGCATATAGTCGTAAGAAAGCCCTTCTGTGTTAAGCAATACTTTCAATTGAAACAATTACTAACGTATTTCGGACTTGCATACTTAATCGCTTGGATGATTTGGTCGATTATAAGTCATCTCATTCAAACGTTCTTCACAGTTTATTCATTTTTGTTCAATATTATGAGAGATAGTTAATTTTTTAATTTTTGACCAGGCTGAAATCTATGAAATGGCAACAATTAATTCTGGCTTTTCTAACTACCATTTGCTTAATATTTGCAGGCAATGCCCTGGCGCAGACTGATATAAATATCAACAATACCAACCTCATCCGCTTTGGTGGCAGCGTAACCGTACCAGAGAACCAAGTTGTCGAAAATGCCCTCGCTTTTGGCGGGAGTGTTACGGTATCCCCTAATGCCAAAGTTGTAGATACTGCGATCGCGTTTGGCGGAGATGTCATCCTGCAAAAAGGAGCGCTGGTAGAAGGTGATGCTTACTCTTTTGGCGGCAAAATCGTACAGGAAGCAGGTGCGATTATTGGTGGTGAACGCGCTACATTCAGCGATCGACATGGCATGATGTATGGCTCCAATCGAGGCAGAAGTAGCTTCTTCGCGCACTATTTCTTCAGTACCATTTTTAGAACTTGTTCCGCTGTAGTAGCAGCTATTCTCGGACTGATCATCTTACAGACCAGCCCACAGTTCCTGCCAAATTTGGCGACAAAATTTGGTCAACACCCCGGTTTGACTGCTCTATGGGGAATCGGGGCGATCGTTTCCTTTGTCTTTGCTACCGTGTTTTTAGCGATTACGCTCATTGGTATTCCTCTGATTCCACTTCTGAGTCTGACTGCGGTGATTACTGCTCTAGTCGGATCATTAGGCATAGCACTTTTTGTCGGTCAACGCCTATTCCGTAATAGTAATTGGTCTTTACAGCAGCAGTTCTTGGTGGGTTTGGCGATCCTGACAGTTATGACACTAATTCCATTTTTCGGAGGGTTAGTAGTTTTCCTAGTCAATCTGTTCGGCTTGGGTGTCATCTTGCTGTGGCAATTTGGTAGGGAAAAACCCCAAATAGCTACTTAGTGAGTAGGGCGACATAAATGTTCACAATTATTATGTACCACCAATATCTGAAGCTGATGCAATTGTTTAAATAGTGTAATTTATCATGAGTCAACTTATTCATGCCCACAAGCAAAATCAGCTCGCAAAACTAAAAATTGTGAATGCGATCGTTCTCACAGCACTGCGAATTCTGGTGTTTATCTCGATCGCTCTGACGATTTTACCAGTAGCATTGCTGCCGATTAGCACCACTGTTCCCGTATCTATCCTGATTCTATTTGCAATGGCAGAGATGGCTCTGTTGATTGCGATGTTTCGGCTTGGCTTTACCGTGCGCGTGATGCTTGCCGAGCTTGCAGGAGCTATTTCAATCGCCCTTCTTGCCATTTTCGCCTCACAACTATTCGCATCCACACCACCCATTCTGGATGTCAACAGCAAGCCCATTCCTAACAGCATTGCTGTACTAGAAAAAGTGAAACTCGGCGGTTCCGAGGAATGGATCTCGATTCGCGGCAAAGACTCGCGCAATCCCGTGTTGCTCTTTCTGGCTGGCGGGCCCGGCGGTAGCCAACTCGTCACTGCAAGACGCGCACTAGCGGGGCTAGAAGATCGCTTTGTTGTTGTCAATTGGGATCAACCGGGAGCAGGCAAATCCTTCGATGCAGTCGATCGTTCTAAGTTAACACCCGATCGCTACATCACCGATACTCGCGAATTGGTCTTAAACCTGCGACAACGCTTTGGCAAAGAAAAAGTCTATGTGTTGGGCGAGTCGTGGGGTAGCGCCCTTGGCATCATGGTGGTGCAACGTTACCCAGAATTGTTTCATGCTTTTATCGGCACGGGGCAAATGGTGGCGTTTCTGGAGAATGATCTAATTTGCTACGATTTTGCTCTGCGTTTGGCACAGAAACGCGGAGACACGAAACAAGTGGAAAAACTCAAGCTACAAGGCCCGCCGCCTTATTACGGCAACGATGTTGCATTGAAGAGTGCGGCTTACCTCACAGAGACATTCAAGTACATGAATGAGAATCCGGCGATCGCTAATGCAGGGTTTAACCCACATTCCGCACCCCCAACTGGCACATACGCGGATTGAGGAAGTAAAAGTGAATCATCGGAGATAATAAT
>NZ_JAUBTV010000134.1:0-12361 GCF_036705145.1 Microcoleus sp. B5-D4
GTCCCGCCCGTCCAAAAAAGACGGGCGGGACGCCCATCCCACTTTCAAGAGTGGAAGTTATTTAATTCTCATTCCTTAGATTTTCTCAAACGGTTCACAGGAGGGGATGAGGCAGAAGTCTGATTTTTTATTTGAGCAAATTAGTTTGCTCCTACTCTGGGTAAGATTAACGAGAGAGCGGATTAGCTGGAGAACCAATCCGAAAAAGGATCGTAAAAACATTATCATTCAATAATAAACGATTCCCCAAAACATCATCACCATAATCATATTGCTTATTTTGCCAATTCAGGGATAGGGTAGGACTGTTGTAGTTATTTTCCAGTTGCCAACTTACACTCGCACCGTAGAGAGAGCGAGTGGAGTTTTTATCGATGGGGGCGATATAACCAGACAGAGTTAGAGTGCTTAGAGGACGGATGGTTAACTCAGCGAGTAAGCGATCGTCGTAGGAATTGGGTAGGATATCACCAAAATAGTTAGTCAAACCCAGAGAAAAAATTCCCCAATTTACGCGAGCGCTAACGGCAACTTCACTAGCTGGTGAAATACTAAGTACATCACCAATTCTTGTTTCTCGATCGAGAGCATAATTAAAGCCAGTTGATAAGGTTAAATTGGCCTGCCTACTGAAGGGAAAGGTTTTGGCGACACTCCCCCAAAGTTGGCTGTAATAATCGCGATCGGGGTTGAGATAACCAATCGCACCGCCGCGAAAACTCCAATTGTTTAGCGTATTTCTCGTGTAATCAGCACCGAGGTAGAGTTTGGGCTTTTCTGAAGCAATCACACCCGTATAGTATCGCAGGATATCTTCGCCTCCCGTCCAGTTTCCGGTAAAGCTGAGATGAGGATAGTAAGAGGTTTTTTCCCCATAGATACTTTCTCTCACAAAGTTGACATCTTGCTGTAAAAAGCTCAAATAAACTTGGGCATAAAAATTCTGCAAATTGGCCGTAGAATACTGATTTTGGTTAACCGCAGAGAATAACTGTACATTGCTATTTGCTCCACCTTCTGCACCAGCACCGACAAGGGTGACTTGTGGCCCTGTTGGATCATAAAAGGTTCGACCATCTTCAATATTGCGATCGATCACGGGAGAAAGACCGAGCCAAAGGCTGTTATAATTCGCTCTAGGAACTTGACTTAAGCTGGTGACATTAGGCGTTAAACTTTCGGCCCGTCCGAGTCCAGCGGAATAGATCGTAAAACTACTGCTGGGTAAACGAGTATTATTAGCCGCTAAAAATAAGTTGCGGTTGATATTAGTATTAACGGGATTTTTACTGCCTTGTAGGTCAGGAATGACATCGGGTAAAATTTGCGCGCCCGCTTGAATTGCCGTATTTAGCCAGCGATTTTCATCATCAACAAAGAGAGTAAAGCCTCGAATAGTCCGTCCTAAAACGGCTTCTCGATCATTGGCTTTAACAACTTGACGAACTCGCGAAACAGTACCTGCAATCGTATAGTCAACTTCTTCTTTTCTCTCAACTTTTGTTTTTTGGGATTGGCTGTTTCCCGGATAAGCACCCGAATTGGGAAAATAAAAATCGACACCAATCGGTTGACTGCTGGTTCCCCCTTGAAAGCCGGGAAGCTGCATAAAAGCCAAAGTTTCGGGTTTGACAACCTCGCCAACCTGAGACGTTTGAAAGACGCGGGTAGGTACGAAAAACTCTGGATCTATACTATTGCGATCTATCGCTAAACCTGGGGTATAAGTACATTGTTGGTCACTGGGAGTATTGGGAAAAATACAAGCCCCCGTTAAACTCATTTGAATTTCTAACCCTGTCATGGTTTGGGGTGCGGTAGTTGTGGTTGTAATTGTTCGTTCTAGGGGAACAGTCCGCAGTTGAAAATAAGTGCCTTTTTGGTCTACTCTATAAATATTATTTCGGCTTAAACTTTCACTGACTCGACTGTTAAGTTTGAGAGTGCCATTAAAAAAAATCTCGCTGTCTGTGGTGTCAGCAAAAGTATGGAAACCACTAAACTCCCATTCAGTTAGATGGCTGATGGGAATGTCATTGAGAGGTAAAGTAGTCGTGAAGGGGCTAAGTTTTTCGTCGGGCGCGATTCGAGGTGGAATAATGTAATCGGGGTCAGTAGATGGCGCAGGAGGTTGGGGTAATCCGTTAGGATTATTAGTTGATGGGGGTTTGGTGGGTTCAGGTTCAGGGGCTAAATTTTGGGATGAGGGTTCTAGGTTTGTAGCAGAAGTAGACCAGTTTGGTGTTTCTGATAAAGGGGTGGCTTGTGGAAGGTCGGAAACGCTTGGAGCGCTTCGAGATGGAATAATGTAATCGGGGTCAGTAGATGGCGCAGAAGGTTGGGGTAATCCGTTAGGATTATTAGTTGATTGGGGTTCTCTGGGTTCAGGTTCAGAGGCTAAATTTGGGGATGAGGGTTCCTGGTTTGTAGCAGAAGTAGACCTGTTGGGTGTTTCTGATAAAGGGGTGGTTTCTGGAAGGTCGGAAACACTTGGAGCGCTTCGAGGTGGAATAATGTAATCGGGGTCAGTAGATGGCGCAGAAGGTTGGGCTAATCCGGTAGGATTATTAGTTGACTGGGGTTCTGTGGGTTGAGGTTCAGAGGCTAAATTTTGGGATGAGGGTTCCAATTTTGTAGCAGAAGTAAACCAGTTGGGTGTTTCTGATAAAGGGCTCGTTTCTGGAAGGTCGGAAACACTCGCAGCAGAGGAATCCAGTTGATTCGATGTGTCGAGTAAATTGGAGCGAGTTTCTGCTATGGCTGGGGTTGAGTAAGCGATGCTCAGGAAAGCCAAACCGACGACAATACTACCATTGTATGCTCTTGAAAGGAGCGCCGTAGGGTTAGCGATAAATTTGAGGAGGTTAATCATCATTAAAAGCGCGGTAAGTAGGGATTAAATATATTAGTTAATACAGTGATTCAATTCGGATATCCTGATGATTTAATAACAATTAAATTTCTGGATTTAATATTGTTGTTATATATAGCGGCTCTCAATCATTGGTACAAATATGTAGGGTAGTGCTACCCCTACTCCCCGTGCCTACCCCCCACCGATCGGGGCAACCACGGGGGGTTTGCCATACAAAAATTACACAATTTATTTAGGCTCGCTATAGATGCAATAAAAAAATATTTATTGAAATGAATATTTTGAATGTTTAATAATTATAAAATCAGAATAAAGGGTGCGCTAACGGAAGTTAACGCACCTTATCATTTCAGAATTGAGACAATTAGACAGGCGCGAGAGCGCGAAAATCAGCCCATCAAGGGGGAATTTATGGTAAAATCCTCCGCTCCAATCAAGGCGGAATTTGTGTTAACTAAAGAAGCGAGGGTTTCTCCGGTTGATGAAACTTTAATTAAGGTGGAACTACCACTTTGGGCAATCTGTAAATCGCCGAAAGCTAAACCTCCATCTAATCGGATTATGTCTAGATTATCTTGGAAGCCATAGATCAGATCCTGACCCATTCCCGATGCCAGAACAAAGGTATCAATCCCTGCATTACCATAAAGCCGATCGCTCCCTGCACCGCCATTGAGGATATCATTTCCATCACCCCCATAGAGGATGTCATCACCGTCACCACCGAGGAGTTCGTCATTACCCGCATCTCCATAAAGGCGATCGCTGCCATTACCCCCCAACAGCACATCGTTATCATTGCCACCGTAGGCAATATCGTTGCCGTCACCACCATTGATGGTATCGTTTCCGGCGTTACCGTAGAGGACATCGCTACCTGCTAAACCGTCGATTTTGTCACCAGCCGCAGTACCGCGCAGAATGTCGTTATTGGGTGAACCGGAGATCGTCTTGCTGATCGTCTCATCGATATCATTAATCTTAACCACCAAGTCCTTTTCGTAACTCAGCTCTCCAGCATCGGTAGTGCGAACACGGATGTTGTAAGTTGACTTGGTTTCATAGTCGGGGGAATCCTTGATTTTCAGTTGGGCGCCGTCAATGATAAAGGCATTGTTATCCTCGGAGCCTTCTACCAAGGCGTAAGTAAAAAATTCATCGCCCTCATCGGGGTCGGTGGTGCTGAAGGTTCCAACCAAGGTGTTAGCGGGTACGTTTTCAGGGATGCTGGTCTTGTCGAGACTGATATCGGTAGGAGCGCTATTAGAAGGAACATTTAACCAAACTTGATTTCCCTCCCAACCACCAACAGTAACAGCATCTAGCTTTTGATCTCCATTTAAATCCCCTAAACTTACACCATTAGACCACGAGCCCAAGGGATTTTCTGGGGAGAAAGTACCATCACCATTTCCTAACCAAACTTGATCCCCCTTGTAACCAACAGTAACAGCATCTAGGAGTTTATCTCCATTTACATCCCCTAAACTTACACCTAAAGACCCCGCTCCAAATCGATTTCCTGGGGAGAAAGTACCATCACCTTTTCCTAACCAAACTTGATTCCCCTCCCAACCAACAGTAACAGCATCGAGGAGTTTATCTCCATTTACATCCCCTAAACTTACACCATTAGACTCAGATTTATATACAGATCCATCTAAATCGATGATTTGTCCAAAGGATTGTTGTTGGGAGAAACCCCCAAAACCATCTCCAAACCAAACTTGATTCCCGTTTCTCCCAACAGTAACAGCATCTAGTTTTTGATCTCCATTGACATCCCCTAAACTTACACCATTAGACCCATATCCCAAGGAATTTCCTGGGGAGAAAGTACCATCACCTTGTCCTAACCAAACTTGATTCCCGTTGTAACCAACAGTAACAGCATCGAGGAGTTGATCTCCATTTAAATTCCCTAAACTTACACCTAAAGACCCCGCTCCAAATCGATTTCCTGGGGAGAAAGTACCATCACCCTTTCCTAACCAAACTTGGTTCCCGTTGTAACCACCAAGAACAGGATCTAATTCATCATGTTGTTCTACAACAGTAACCGCATCTAGGTGTCCATCTCCATTTAAATCCCCTAAACTTACACCATTAGACCGATCTCCAAAGGGTTCTCCTGGAATAAAGGATACCAAAATTCCCGGATAGTTCTCTAGTGCTGCTGCTTTAAAGGCTAAGGTAGCAACTGCTTTATTTGTCGTTACCTCTAACTCCCAGTTTCCACCCTTCGCAGCACTCCCTGTCAGAGTCTTAGAAGCGCCAATTTCTGCCCCCGTCAGAGTGTGTAACTTAGTAATAAATTCCGCTCCTGCATCCCCTGCTGCCACATTACAACCATAGAGGAGGATGTTGGCAACATCCCACTGTTGCAGTTGAGTCGCGTAGCCGTTGAGGGTATCTAAACTCAGTTGGCTATTGCCCAGATACAAGCAACCTGGGGAACCGTGAGAAATAATATGAACTGCATCGATATTCTGACGGTGTTGTAAAACCAGGCTAATTTGTTCGATGCCATCGGCCGTCCCATCTAGGACAAAGACTTCAGTAGTGGGAAGAACCCCCTCAATGAGTAGCTCGGCGTTTTCTACTCCGGCATCGATAAAAACAATTGTGGTGGCTGGATTGATAGTTTTTGAAGTATTTAGCATGGGTTTCATCTGGGGAATGTCCTTGTTATTTATCAGAAGGTATTGCGGACAAAAAACCTCTCTTAATGAGGATCTTTCCTGACTTCCTGTGGCGAGAGTCGCTGAGATCCTCATATCAGATTTGAGAGGGGAGAAAATTGATAGAATTTCTGGGTCAGCTTGCTAGCTAACAACTCTCAACAGTTCTAGAGCTTGGGAGAATTAACAACAGCATTGCCAGTAACGGTACCAAGCTGCACGGTGACAGTTCCAGCACTAAAGGTATTTTTTTGTTCGTTAGCTTTGTCGGCGTCAGCAACGGGCGTAACGTCGAAACCAGTCGAATTGCCGACAGTCGAAAAACCCTGTATCCCTGCACTACCCAGAGCCCAAGCTGAGTTCTGTAGACCACCCGCAACACCACTAGCATAGTTGAAAGCAGCAGCAGAAGCGTTTTCTTTACCGACCGCCGCCGAGACAGCCACACCTGTAACCAATGAGTTCGCGCCAACGGTGAAAGCCGCAGAACCTGCTATACCACCTTCACCGGCACGGGCTACGGTAGCGAAACCAAAAGCATTGAGAATAACGAGACCACTAACGAAAGCAATACGACGAATCATCATTTTTCAACTCCAGGGTTGGTTTTTTGTGTTCTATTAGTTAGACGTTTCCCGAAGGCGATTTGTGAATAATTCAGTCTTTAGATAGATGACATCTCTAACTTTTGGGGGTGACGGGGTTTGAGGGAGGATTTGACAAATTCTTGCTACGCAGTCCATCTCTTCCTGAAAATCTAGATTGGCGAAACCAGGGATGCCGAATTTTTCCATGCCAAATTCCGCCTAGCGCCATATCGCGCCCAGCGCCAGTCAATCGATTTTAGATTTTAGATTTTAGATTTTAGATTTACCCCACAGATAAATCTGGGAGCTTGAACTAGGGTCTAAAATTTTTATCTTTCCACGACTTAAGTACGTGGCACGGTATCCGTTTTTGGGCTGGGTTATAGAGAAAGCGGGAATATAGGGGATTGCAGCTCGCGGCAGCATTAATGCCCAATACGCTTGGGTTAAGGAAAATGTTGGGCGGAGTGAAACGGAGGGTTCGTTCCACGGGCCCAACCTACGCACTACTGATTTAAAGCGATTTTCTGCCTGCCTATTTTTCAGATGGAAGAAAGCCAGCCGCCACTGTCTGCCCACATCCTCCTGTACAGTGGAAAAAGCGATACAGCAGACGCACCGTTGCGCGATATGCCTCCTGCACCCTGGCGCGATCGCATTTCGGGCGATCGAACATCGGTCAAGTATTGGTTTTCTCTGTTGAGAAACTGGGAATACAGCGGATTGCAGTCGCTGATGGTACAACAGCCCTGTGCGGGCAGCATTAATGATGCCTGCACACCAAGAGCTTTTTGGCTTTCCCCAGACTCAGAAAGTAATCGGCTGTAGGGGTTAGGGGCGATCGCTTTTTCGCTGTCATCCCGCAGACTATTAGCCAATATCCGTAGGGGCGAATAATCCTTCGCGCTTAGATGCAAAACACACACCGCCGCTTCTTGCTTTTCCTCACCCGCAACAATTTCTCTTTCTTTTATCTCGCCATCAGATTGAGCATTCACTAAAACCGATTCTTGAATTTCCCCACCTGTAACGATTTCTCTTTCTTCAATCTCCTCTTTAACAGGTTTTTTTTCAGCCATACTCTTAGACTTTTTCCCTTTTGCCGACTGAGGAGAAACCCTCGACTTAGGATTAGACAAATCCGAGTCAGTCCCCTCTTCACCGAAATTTTCATTGAACCGCTGACGCAAAATAGCCCGCGCCTGGGAAATGCGCTTGCGGACGTTATCGTAGGATATAGCAAGCTGTTCTGCAATATCTGGATAAGATAGCCCTGATTCAAAATGGAGAAGAAAAGTCTCGCGCAATCTATCTGGCAACTCATCTATTGCGGCGCGAAAAAATAATTCGACTTCTCCCCGCATAGCAGCGCGAACTGGTGTTTCCTCTTTGCTAATTAATTCGGTTTCATTCCCTATAGCAATGGTGTCTAAACTGTCAACTCCTAGTGCACCCCTGTTACGCTCTCGATGGATATCGGCGCACAGGTTATAAGTCAGTTTGGTTAACCAAGCCTTAAAGTTTTTGATATCATCCGTACCATCTCTTGCTTTCTCCCAAGCTTTCAGCATCGCGCGACTGAGGGCATCTTCCGCATCGGTTGGGTTGCCCATCCACTTGCGACAGCAACGGTAAAGATAATCTTGATTATCCTGCCATAATTTCCAAAAAGCTGAATCTATATCTGGAGTGCATGAGGAAGGGACTGATGCAGAACTAGAAATTAACATCTGTGGGTGCCGAAACTCTAAGTGGACAAACAACTGGCGATTAATTTAGGCCGTAATTTACCTAGCCTCAGATGCACCTATCACCATGTTGACTCACCACTCAGGCTCATGTCAGTCGGAAAAGTCGGATCTTTTAAGTCGGAAAAGTCGGAAAAGTCGGATCATCGCGGCTATGAGTGCATAGCTGAGACATCCCTTGGCAGTTTTAGGAGTTACGCAAACGGCTTTTTAACACTATTGGTAGCGTAATGTGCGCCATAAGCACCCTACAGATAGAGTTTATGCGTAATTCCTAAATTTAATCTCACCAAGCTAAAATCTGAACTTTAAGATTTAAAATCCTTGGAGAGAGGATTAAGCCACAGCAGAATTGTCCGTTTTAATTCATTTAATTCCCGATACACTTCTTGTTTGACCCACTGCCCGATCGCGTCGAAGGGCGTAAAAATTTGACCCACAGGCCAGCTAACATCTTGACCCAAGGGCGTTTGATGGTTGCCCGCCAGAGTCTGAACTGTAATCATGTCGGGAAATCGTGCTTTTAGCAGTTTGGTCAACAGCAGGGTTTGGTCGATGTTGTCGCCGTTAAATTTGACTAAAAGATTGCGCCGGATTTGATAGCTATCTTGGACGAGGCGATTAGTCTCTTGCGGGGAGGGGGTAAACTCAACGTTAAAGACGGGGGAAATTTGCTCGACGATCGGGATTGCTTCGGATGCCGCATAATTGTTGAAAGAAATCAGAATATTGCCTGCCCTTTCTATGTCAAACACAGAACCGATCAGCAAGTGCAGTTTGCATCCCATGCTGTGTCCCATACCGTAAATGGGGAGATAGGAAGATTTGAGCAATTTAGTGGCCCGCAGGCGATCGAGGGCATTTTCAAATTTGTTGAGGACATCGCGGGCGATCGCAATATGATCCAAAGTATTGACAAACGGCGTTGCGACTACAACATATCCTTGATTCCCCAAAGCCTCTAACAGCCAGCGATAGGTCACTTGCGGTGCTGTCGCCACAAATGCACCGCCGAGAAAATGCACGATCGCGATCGGTCTTGAAGGAATTAATACCCAATTGCCAGAAATTTCTTGCCAGTCCATAAATTCAATCTAATTCCCAATAAAAAGGCGATCGTCCTCTGAAGGTAGAAGGCCGAATGTTTTATAAATTTTTGCTTTTATTTTCGGCCTCAAAAAGGGGTTTGCTACCCATTTTTTTATTCCAAAAACTTTCCTTTTTACTTATACATTATTTATTCTAACTGTTGTGGGGGCAAATAGCACGGCTGGCGATCGCTGTTATTTTCGCCCTGTATAGGGTTGAAGCTAGTAACCGAATAAATCAAGGCTGATATCCGATCGCGACTTTCACAAATTTTTATATTGTGTCCCATCGCACGGCTGCAAGCCGCTGTAGCTGGTATTGCCGGTAATTGACCCGACAGGATATTAACAGTCAAATACGGCTCAAAACCCCTATATTGCGTATTAATCAGCCCCTGGGCGATCGGCTTCGATTCGGCTTTATTGGCAGCACCTAATTTCTTGACTAAACCCGCATACAACTATAAGATCGTTTAGGACAGCCCCCCGATTTCAGACGATCGCTGGGGGTTTAATTCTGCCGAAGTACCAATACCTTCTGCGGTTTGATGACTCAACTTTTCCTGAGTCTTCATCCATTTCCACTTGTGCACAGTAGCTTGAGGATTGAGCACTGTGGTAGCCACGCCGTAAACAATAGTAGGCAAAACCTCCCGATTTAACCAACTTTGTCCCAGCTTTCTCATGTAGTGCAGTGCCAAAACTTCTCGAAATTTGTTCAGCCTTTGCAAAAGTGGCAAATTCTTAAAACATAACTCTTCGTACTCGTGGAGCGATAACTCTTTTTCTCCCCGCAAGCGCCGCAGTTGGTTTTCTTTGACACAATCAGAAGCTATGCGCTTTTTGAACCAGTGCTTATCTGTGAGAGAGTTCCCTCTAATCCGATAATTTCCCAAAGGTTCTGTCGCCGCTAGCAAGCCATACTTTTGAGCAAGTTTGGTAAATAACTCTGTATCTTCTCCTACCTGCCAATCTTCTGCAAACCCGCCTTCTTTGAGAAGAATGGAACGATGGACTACAACAGAAGAGGGGAAAACCCAAGGACTTTCGCCTGTCTCCTTAATCGCCTGCATTTCTGCTTTAGTTGTAGGATAGGTGGGAATGTAACTCAACTTATTGCCACGCTTGTCTAAATACCGCAAAGCGTGAGCCACAGCTTTGACTTCGGGATTGTCTGCGAGCATCTTCAAACAAACTTCTAACTTATTGGGTTCCCAGGTATCGTCGCTGTCGATAAACGCTACATACTCACATGTGGCGCGATATATCATTAAATTTCTCGACTTAGAAACCCCGTAATTTTGGGGATTCCTGAAGTATTGAATTCTCGAATCTTGCTCGACCAGCTTAGCAGCAACTTTGTCAGTAGCGTCAGTAGAGCAGTCATCAACAATTAAAATTTCTAGATTATTGTGGGTACCATTGAGGACGGAGGCAACTGTCTCGGCCAGAGTGTCGGCAGCATTGAATGCAGGAATGATTACACTGACTTTTTGGCTGTTCATAACTTGCATTAAGGTGTGGTTTGGTAGTTATTCGCCGAAGTATAGTATCGAAGCAGACACTCTGACTCATTTACGTGCAAGTACCTGTAGTCAGAAAACTTGCCTAGGTACTGCCAATATAACAGGTTTACCGACCTCAGTGGTATCTACCATAAGGAGGGGACAGCCGTTAGCAGCCGGAGTGCAGACTATTATTTGGCGGGCAATTTTTCTGACACAAAGGCTACGGGTGCGAGGGATTGAGGGTTTTTTTCGGGGACTGGAGTTGTCATAAATTCGATCGCATCTTTTTGCTTTAATAGGACTTAGCCAGAAAAACCCTGTCTCACGCAAAATGATTGTTTTGATAACTATACAGATCCCCAAAAAACGGCTTTCTGACTCAGTTTGATTCGGGTTGATCGCTGAGCATAATAAGGTTTTTAGTGAGTCCGGGGCGGGCTAGTCTTAACTCAAATTCCTGAATAAAAAACCTCATCACAATTATTTAATAAAATTTGCTAGCAAGAGTGAATAAATCCTCTTTTATTGATTAACTACCCGTCTAAAAAAAGTCAAAAAACGGCTCTAATAATTCTGCAATAGCAATCGTCGCATCATTTGTAAATTTCTTACTCCCTCCCCTTGGGTTCGGGGAGGGCTGGGGTGGGGTCAAAAATTTACGACTCCTGCAAGGATTGCTATATGTGTTGCATTACCATAGCCATCACCTAAAATACTGATTATTTTGCTGTTGCTTAATCAGGCTCTGAAACAAAAATAATTTGAAAATTCAGAAGCTTTGTGAATCCGGGTTTATATGATTTGCATTTTGAGTTTTTCCTACCATAAATCAGCAACGGCGTTTTTCTATGTTTATCAGCTTTTTTGACATCGGTATTTTATCAAAAAAGATGCTTTTTCAAACGTGTTTAATTATTAAATGGCCATAAGCTGTCCCTCATTTCTCTCTTCCTTTTGTACCGCGAGAGCCTCCCAGGGTCAAATCGTTTTCCCGTCTGCCCTAACAGGTAATTTATCTGCGGTTGAACTCAGTAGCGTTAGGTCTTAGCGAAGACGATCGTAGAATTATACTATAAAAAATCCTCGCCTCACCCGTAAAAAATGTTGCCAAATTTCTTGAGTAAAGTGCGAATTTATAGTTGTTACCTCACAGTCTTGGTGTTGGGTGGCTGCCAGCAGCAGCTACAGCCAAAGTTGCAGCAACAGCGCAGCAAACAGGGGATGGCAGTTTCAGCTCACCCCCTGGCGAGCGCTGCGGGGCTGGCCGTGCTGCAACAGGGAGGCAATGCAGTGGATGCGGCGGCTGCTACGGCTTTGGCGATTTCGGTGGTGGAGCCTTTTTCGGCGGGTATCGGCGGCGGGGGTTTTTTACTGTTGCAGCGGGCCCAAACGGGGACTGTGCAAGCGCTGGATTTCCGGGAACGAGCTCCGAAACGGGCGACGCGGGATATGTACCTCGACAAGCAAGGCAAGGTGCGCCAAAGGGCAAGTCTGGACGGGCATTTGGCGGCGGGTATTCCGGGCACTGTTGCTGGACTTTATACGGTGCACCGCGAGTACGGTAAGTTACCTTGGGCACAGGTGGTGGCTCCGGCGATCGCCCTGGCTGAAAAAGGCTTTCCGGTAAGTTCGCGGTTTACCACGGCTACCGGGCGACGACAGGATGTGCTCAAAAAAAACCCGGCGGCGCGGGAGGTTTTTACTCGTGGTGGCATTTTATACCAGCCGGGTGAGATTTTGGTGCAGCGGGATTTGGCGCGGACTTTGCGGCAGATTGCACAAAATCTAACGCAAACGTGCTATGCTATTCTGAAAGATAGGCGGCTATGATAGGCGGCTATCGAAAAATAGACACACAAGTGCAAGAATCTAGA
>NZ_JAUBTV010000135.1:0-12244 GCF_036705145.1 Microcoleus sp. B5-D4
ATTTTAAATCACCCTAACCTTCCTTCAGTCTTGTCTTATGGTACTCTGGCTGCTTAAAAACTGTCCGGAGTATTGGTCTAATATAGCAGTTGTCAACCGGATGAAACTCACATCTTGCACCATTGTCAAGGACAGGCAAGATGCCTGTTCCACAATGAAATTCATCTCTTGTGGAACAGGCATCTTGCCTGTTCCTAAACAAGTAATTGAGAATTGTGCAATATCTCAGATGAAACAAAGTAGGGACTTAGGCTGGGCATAAGTCCCTACAGATGCTCGCATACAATCTATATTTATCCCTACTTTTAAGCATTGGTATAACTTTTGTCGATCACCCGATCCGCGAGCTATTCTGGTCTAAAAAGTCAGTTTCTGAGTAAGTCCTAAACACAAAAAACACCGCTCCTCAAAACAGGAGAACGGTGTATAGGGGGTGTTATGGGTTGTTGTCTGGGATTAACCTTAACAAATCACGATCGACTGAGGCTATGCCTTGTGATGGTTCAAAAATTGGCACAAACCTGAATGATAGCCCGCAGATCGATCGACCGCGAGCGATTAGCCCAACCATTCCACAACAGCATCCTGCTTGGTATTGGTGCGGCGTTCTGGGGTTTCGCGGTTGAATTTTAAGTGGATGGCGCGGTTTTGTTCGCCGTCTGCTGCTACTGCAAAAATCGGATAGTCGATTAAGCCGTCTTGGAAGGACATTTGGAAGCGGAAAGTGCCGTCAGCATTGAGTTTAATCGGCTGTCCGCCTACGTAGACGGTAGCGTCGGGTTCGGTGGCGCCGTAAACGATCAGTTCGGCATCAGCAACTAACCAGAACTGGCGGGGGCGCATCGGGGCGGCGAAGCCAACTCCCGACATACCAACACCGGACATACCGAAACCGGACATCGTGAGGCCGGACATACCGACACCCGACATGGTGAGGCCGGACATACCGACACCCGACGCGGTGAGGCCGGACATACCGACACCCGACGCGGTGAGGCCGGACATGGTGGGAGCCGCCCACATTCCGACGCCGGAGGGGAACACGTAGGAACTGAGAGCTTGTTCGTGGATGCCGACTTGCTGGACGGAACCGGCGACGTGCTGCATGGAACCGAAAATAGAACCGGCTACGCGCAGGGATTCGGCAGATTCTGCCATGCCGAAGATTTGTTCGTAGATAGCGTTTTCGGTGCTGTAACCGAAGCCATTGGCTGCTTGTGCCATTTTCTTGGCCGGAGGAACCAGTTCGGCGAAGGTTTTGCCTTGCAACTCTTCTTCCCAATCGAGGGTGATGAATTGGTCTTCAATCCAGTCGCTGGGATAGACGGGAGGAACCCGGACTTCGGCTGATCGAGCTAATACCAGCCAGCGGCCGTCTGCACAGCGGTAGCCGATGTCGATCGCGTAGTCCCGATCGCTCACGGGGATTGGCACGTACCATTCCCGCGCCAATTCGTCGCAGGGATATTCTTGAATGCTGTGCGGGCTTTGAATGTCGAGGTTAACATCTGTAACGTCGTAGATCCGCAGGGCGAGTTGCTGTCCTCCTTGGCGACGCAATTCTTCTTTGCGATCGTTGGGAATGTCCCAGTAAGTGTAGGCCCATTCTGGGTCGCGGGGCATTAACACAACCCGGCTTTCGCCGTAGCCGTTGGGCAAATCTGCTAAACCTTCATCTACAGACGACAAAGAACCGCCTGTTCTATCTTCTTGACCGAGTTCAAACTTTGCTGCTTCCACTGCTTCTTGTGCCTCTAGTTTGCGAGATGGGCTGTAGGAAAATTTGGTGCGCTGAATTTCTTGAATTGATGCCAGGAGTTGCGATTTCCGCATCCGGCTGTAGCGAGAGACTCCACATTCGCTAGCAACTCTGCGGAGTTGTCGCAAAGTCATCTCTTCTAATGGTGGGCGTTCTTTTGCCATGAGTTGGTTCTCCACTAATTTAGGATGGCGGGTTAGATTTTTCCTTTCAACACAAATGTGTTGACTTTTTGAGTTAGAAACTCTTTTAAATCTACATATTATCGAGCTTCCAAATCTCTCCAACCTTTGAAGCCTTGCTTGTTTTTAGCTTGTCTTGTCCCCCATGCGATCGGGGGTTTTGACTTTTTGGCTTCTGCGCGCACCGTTCGATCTAAATAAAGCTTTATCTGTCGATTCTTGATTGACAAGATCGATTTTGTGAGTGCGATCGGTGCTGCTAGCAACGCTGTGCTTGCAGCACACGCGCTATTCGACTCCCAGGGCTGCTTAATCCAAGCATTTCTTTGGGATCGTTTTGTCATGACTCAATGTTGCAGACAACTTGCGATCGGGTCAAGGGGTCTTTTCCCTCAATCCTGGGTACTTATACGCATTTTCGTGATTTTGGGGATCACTTTGTCAGGGAATCTTGACAATTAAGCACTTGTGGGGATCGTCAGGGAAACAATTGTCAACATTCCCTGACATGAATTAGATGTGAGATTGAGTCGGCCAGGGCGGTACTATGGATAGAGGAGATTTAGTACAAAATTTGGTAGGCTGGCAGTTGGGCGATACTCTTGTGCGAGCTTCGCTAACGGGCGATCGCAACTACAAACCAACATTCCTCAACCCAAAAATGGTTTGACGCGCTACTGATACAGATAAGGTGGGCACTGCACACCCTACACATAGAGGTTCTGCGTAAATCTTGTAAAATCTAAAATCTAAAATCTAAAATCTAAAATCGAATGACTCTAACGCTTTACAACAGCTTGACCCGTCGCGAATCACCTTTTGATCCCCTCGAACCAGGAAAGGTGCGGATGTATTGCTGCGGCGTTACGGTGTACGATTACTGCCATGTCGGCCACGCCCGCGCTTACATTGTCTGGGACATGGTGCGGCGTTATCTGATGTGGCGGGGATACGATGTGCGCTACGTGCAGAATTTTACAGATATTGACGACAAAATTCTCGATCGCGCCCGCGAAACCAATTCCACAATGGAAGCCGTGGCAGAACGCTTCATCGATGAATATTTCGTAGATATGGACAAGCTGAATATTCTCAGGGCCGATGAATATCCCCGCGCCACCCATACAATCGACGGCATTAAACGGCTGATTCACGAATTAGAAAATAAAGGTTATGCCTATGCTTCCGGCGGCGACGTTTACTACAAGGTGAGGCAGTTTGCCGATTACGGAAAACTTTCCGGCCGCAAGTTGGAAGAAATGCAGGCCGGGGCTAGCGGTAGATTGGAAACTGCAGAAATAGAAGCTCAAAAAAAGCAAGATTCCTCTGATTTTGCCCTGTGGAAAAGCGCTAAACCGGGAGAACCTGCTTGGGATTCATCTTGGGGAAAAGGTCGCCCAGGATGGCACATCGAATGTTCGGCGATGGTGCGCGATTGCTTGGGCGAAACTATTGATATTCACTGCGGCGGTTCCGATTTAACTTTTCCGCACCACGAAAACGAAATTGCTCAATCTGAAGCCGCGACTGGCAAGTCACTGGCTAATTATTGGATGCACAATGCTTTTGTGACTGTCAATGGCAAAAAGATGTCCAAATCTTTGCACAATTTTATTACAATTCGCGATTTGTTGGAGGGGAATTGGTCGGGCGATTTGGAATCTAACCCCCCCCAGCCCCCCCTTGGTAAGGGGGGGAGTAAGAATGAAGACTCCCTTGGTAAGGGGGGGAGTAAGAAGGAAGGAAGCGAGAAGTCAAAAGCGGTGGAACCGATGGCGGTGAGGCTGTTTGTGTTGATGGCGCAGTACCGCAGTCAAATTGATTTTACCGAAGAGGCGATCGCTAATGCTCGAAATGGCTGGAATACCATCAATGAAGGTTTGCTGTTTGGCCTCCGATACGGTTCTCAACTGAATTGGGACGTTGAGAAAACTGGACAGGATGGCAAAGCTGTGCAGGAATTCCAATCAGCGATGGATAATGATTTCAATACTCCCGGCGCTGTGACGGTTTTGTTTGAATTGGCTAAGGAATTGGGCAAGGAAGGTAATGTTTTAGTGCATCAAGGCAAAACAGAAACTTCGCCGGAATTGTTGCAGCAAAAATGGGTGACTTTGGTGACTTTGGCGGGGGTTTTGGGTTTAGAAGTTCAGCCGGAAGGTGACAGCAATGATGCTGTTGATGGTTTGAGTGATGGGGAGATTGAGGTGATGATTCAGCAGCGGAAAGATGCCCGGAAAGCTAGGGATTTTGCTGAGGGCGATCGCATTCGCAACGAACTCAAGGACAAGGGAATTACTTTAATAGATCAAAAAGATGGTACAACAATTTGGCACCGCAGTTAAAACCAAATTCATAGTTGGAGGAGGCAGACTTCGCTTGACTCTTAAGCGATTTCAATCGCGGAATTCTAAACACGCTCTAATGTCTTCCTCCGTCAACTCTGGAAAGTCGTCCATAATCTGTGCATGAGACATTCCCGCAGCCAGCCAACCCAACACATCATAAACGGTAATTCGCATTCGCCTGATGCAAGGCTTTCCACTGCGTTTACCTGCTTCAATCGTAATGATGTTGTCGCCCATGACAAAACCGAGTTTAGTACATTTTTTTTAAGTGTAGCCTAGTCTTTGAATAAGCGATACAATTTACTCAACTTCGCAATTTGTTCAACCTTAGAGCTAATAGCCTAACTCTATGAATACCCTCGACCAAGTGCTAGAAACTGCTTTACAACTGTCCTACGAACAGCAGGAAATGCTGATAAAAATCCTGCAAAACCGTCACCGCGAGAGTGTCCGCGCGGAAATAGCTGCTGATGCTCAACAAACCTTAGCTGATTTCCGTACAGGCAAATTTCGACAGCAGTCAGCCGAGGATGTTATTGCAACATTACGCCAGTCTTTGGACGAGCCGGAAGCATGAGACAACTGGTTCTGACTCCCAAATTCAAACGAGCATTTCGCAAGTTGGTCAAACGAAATCCTGAGCTCCAGCAACGTATTGAAGAATCTCTTCAACAAATGGAAGCAGATGTATTTTTTCCCAACCTAGGTACCCACAAACTAGGCGGCAAACTCGACGGTCTTCAGTCCTGCTCTTGCGGCTATGATTGTCGTATCGTGTTCTCGATAGAAGAGGATACGGAAACAAATACTGAAGTCATTGTTTTACTCGACATAGGCACACATGATGAGGTCTATTAACTGTGTCAGTTATTATTAGACCGCAACTTCAGAAAGAGATTTAATTTTTATTTAACTTATCCACAAACTCGGCAACTGCCGCGACAAATTCTGCGGTTGATTCATAGGGTAAAACATTGCGCCCCGGCATTAATAAACCTTCCGCATTGGGAAAATAAGCTAAATATTGCGCTAATCTTTCATCCGGTTTCTCTTCCTTACCCGCTTGACTGATGCTGGAGGCTTTTTCTCCCATCACAATGAGTGCGGGTCGATCGAACTTTTGAATCGTGTTACTATAATCCTGGCGCCAAAACCCCGCTAAAAACGAGAAAACCGCGTGACGGCTGTCAGGATTGGCCGCCCCAGCCTGCAAAGCATCCAACCATTCGCTGTCAACTTGAGCAGCATCGCCAAACAGTTGTTTCACAGAAAAAGAACGCAAAAACTCACCGCGTCTGGCGTAGCGGTAAAAAGCATTTCCCAGGGGAGAATTTAACAAATTCCAGACAATCCTTTGCTGTCTTTCTGTCGAATGTTTGTTCATTACCGCCCAAGCTGGAGGCCCGGCGAGAACTAAGCCGCGAATTAAATTTGAGCCGCTTTCCTGCTGCATTTTTGCTAAAGCCAAGCCTACAGACAGTAAAGCACCTTGCACGAGGACGATCGCAGGTTTTTTGACTACAGTTTCCAAGAAATACTGCAACTGTGCGGCCCAATCGTCAGGATAGCAAGCCACAGCCGGCATTTCGCAATCGCCGCAGCCCAAAAGGTCGGGATTGTAAATCGGATTACTGTTCCCTGCTTTGTACCAACTCTCACAAAATCTATGCCAAAAGATTCTTGACAAACCAACTCCTATCGGATGAATTAATAACAAAGGGATGCTATCTTCTGTCGCAGTAGTTGGTTGATAAACATCGTAAGCACAGCGATAATTTTGCCATTCGTAAAACAGAGTTGGTGATTTTATAGACGACATGGTGGAAAAATCTTGGGTGGAATATTTTGGCTGCATATTAATGTTTTAATTGATCATATACTATGGGCTACCACAATGTGAGTTTTAGCTTGAACATTTGGTGGCGAGTGGGCAATACGAATCTCTACATTGCTGCCGAGTGCGTTGAGAAAACGAAATAGGCGTTCTGTAGAGAAGTCGGATAATTTACCGCGCATTAGTGCTAATATCTTGGGTCGATCGATTCCTAAGAGCTTTTCTGCTTCAGTCTGGCTTAGTTGGCGTTCGGAAATTAACTCACTGATTTGATGAGCTAGTTGTGCCTTAATCAATAATTCATCAGGATTGGGGATCCCTAAGTCAGCAAAGACATTTCCACTGCTTGAATGCACTTTCATAATCTTAATTGTAACTTATATCATATCGTTTATTATAAAATCAAGGGTGAGACGATCGCCAAAAATATAATTACTTAATCATGTCAGAACAGCGGATAACCATTTCTTTACCTAACTTGCTGCTAATTGTAGCATCGTCCTTGCTGCTAGTGCTGCTGTGGCAATTGCGGAGCCTGCTAGTAATTCTGATGATATCAGTTGTGCTGGCCGCATCGATCGTCCCGATCGTGAATTGGGCCCAAACGATGCGGGTTCCCCGCTGGCTGGCGGTGATTATGGTTTATTTAACTCTCATCGGCGGATTTAGCGGGACGGTAGTGTTAATCGGGCCCACGGTCATCGAACAAATAGAGTTACTGCTGCGGCAGTTACCCGTTTATGTCGAAAGCCTGGAAACCTTAGCAACTAATTTATTGAGTCGGCTAACCGACGATGCCCCTGCCTTAGTAGGTCAGTTGGTGGACACTCAATCGCTGACTAATTGGCTGATTCGATCGAGTCAACAACTGGTTTTGCGATCGTACAGTTTAACAAGAGGCATTCTAGGCGGTTTCTTCAGCCTAGTTTTAGCATTATTTATTTCAGGTTACATGGTTGCGGACAGCGACACATTAATCAAAAGTTTGGTGCAATTTTTCCCTAAACCTTGGGATACAAGATTAGCTGCACAAGCCGCGCCAATCGGTCAAAGAATGGGGAGTTATATTCGCGGGCGAGTGTTAGTTTCGGGCATTTTAGGGATATTTATTACCACTGGTTTGAGCATTTTGGGAATGCCGGAATTTGCTTTAGGCTTGGGTGCGATCGCAGGTGTTACCAACTTGATTCCGTTCATCGGCCCAGTGTTGGGAGCAGTACCAGCATTAATCGTAGCATTAGCTAAAGGTGGCTGGGTACTTTTGTGGGTATTACTGTTATTTGTAATCATCCAGAATTTAGAAACTTACGTCCTCGATCCTTTGCTGGTTGGCTCATCGGTTGGTGTGCATCCCTTATATCAATTGCTGTCTGTATTGGGAGGCGTTCAAGTATTAGGAATTATTGGAGCTGTAATTGTGCCACCTTGGTTTGCGGGAGTGGCAGCTTTGATTGAAAACTTGTATTTAAAACCGAAACTTAGGAGCGAACATCGAGAAGCAATAGATCAGGCTAAAAATAATTCTGACTTGCCACCTCTTACACCTTCGGCGTGACAGCAGGGGAGAAGAGGAGAAGGGGAGAAGTGGAGAAAAGGAGAAGGGGAGTAGGGAATTGAAACATACAATTTATATCGTTTCTGTTGGCATCGGAATAATAATTTTCGGAGTTCAGCGCTTACGTGACCGATCGCGGGGACACTCGTACTTGGGTATAATTCCGTAGTTGCCAGGTTTGATCTTAAATTCACAACAGCAATTTTAACATCCCAGAAGCCGTTCGATATCAAATCCGTTGGCATCGGAATTATTCATCTCTCTCTTCTCTTCCTCTGCGTCCTCTGTGTCCTCTGCGGTTAAATAATTCCGGTTCAACCGGATGTGATATGACTCCAATTATTCGATCG
Organism: Microcoleus sp. B5-D4; assembly: GCF_036705145.1. Lineage (NCBI taxonomy): Bacteria > Bacillati > Cyanobacteriota > Cyanophyceae > Oscillatoriales > Microcoleaceae > Microcoleus > Microcoleus sp. B5-D4. The sequence continues at coordinate 8,029 of NZ_JAUBTV010000135.1, forward strand.
CTACCATTGACACTTCAACAGTATCTACAAGTCTGCCGACTAATGACTGATTACTGAACACTAAAAACTAAGGACTAATTGCCACTTCAATGCGGCGGTTGCGCTGCCGATTAGTATCCGAACTATTATCCACCGAAGGGCGACTTTCCCCATAGCCGATCGCCACCCAATGATACTTCTGACCGAGTACGCCCGACAAATACTGCACCACAGCCTGAGCCCGGGCAAACGACACATTGCGATTATCCGCCGCTTCCCCCGCGTCGTCAGTGTGGCCCGCAACCCGCACAGTTGCCCCCTCGTGATTGCTCAACTCCGCCACCAAATTGTCCAAAATCGCACTTGTTCCCGCGCGCAAAGAAATGCTGCCAGTATCAAACAAAACATCGCTAGGCAGAGTCACCATCAGCCCATCCCCCCCAAACACCGGATTATTGGCATTCTGTGGGGCAGTATTCACCGTTTCAGGGTTCAGACTGGGGCTGCTGCCGATCGCCGGTAAAGCAGGAACAGGACTTGCCGCCGTTTCCGGCCCCGCCAATTCCCGCGACATCAACTGCAAACGCTTTTCCAAAGTTTCCGTCGGGCGGCTGCTGCCCAACTGACTCTCCAAAGCCGCCGTGCGACCAATCAGCGCGTTGAGTTCGCCCTGCAACTGTCTCAAATCCGACTGCAATTTCTCTCTCTGGGCAGGACTGACTGTTGACTGGGGACTTGGTGTAGCGGTTGGTGGCGGGAGCGCCGGAATTGGCGTTGCTGGGGCGCGTTTCGGGCTGGAGGTCAAATTTTGAGTTACACGCAGCAATCTCTCTGCCAGCGGCATCTCCGTCGCGCCTGACGGAGAAATTTGAGCGATCGCCATCCCCAAAACCCACGCAAAACCGCTGCCCACCCCCAGCAGCAGCAGTCGAAAAATCAGCGACAGTATAAGCAAACCTTTTCCCCGCGACTTGGAGACGCGAGTGGGGGGGATTGAAGGTTTTTGGTTAAAGGATCGCGTCATATTTCATCCCTCTCGGTGTACAGACCACATTAATTTCGATACTATCTTACCTATCCGATTTGAGATTTGAGATTTGAGATTTGAGATTTGTCCTCCAATCTAAAATCTCAAAAAGAAACCCGGTTTATATAAATCTGTGGTTTGGTGGCACGCAACGGACTAGAAACCAGGTTTCTAGTCCGTTGCGTGCCAGCCTGAATCTGTTGGATAATTCAGTAAAACTTTTGGAAAAAAAACCGATGACTGACCCTTTAAATAGCCCTTATCCCGTTCCTTGGGAATGGATTAGTGCCACTCATGCTAAAGTGAGCTCCACTGCCGGCACAGGCCTCCGCTATTATCGCAGTCCATCCCTAGTATCAACTAACGGCCAATACGCAGCTTACAGTCGAATTGAGTTGCAAGTACAGCCGGAATTCTCCCGATGTCGGGTTAGCAGCGTCATGTTTGTGGAAAATCTCAAAACCGGGGAACTGCAAACAGTGGCGGCTGCTTCGCCCCTGGCCGAAAGTGGGATGTATGCTAGCGATGATACAGATATGTCCGGGACGATCGCCATTTTAGTGCCTGTTTCTTGGAATCAAGACGGTTCCCGCATTCTCGCCCGCGAATTTGAAGCACTTTTCAACTCTTCCGATATGTCCGACTACGGTGTCATTTGGGACAAAAATGATAATTACACTTATACCGTTGCTCCTGCTCGCAGTCTTTACACTCATGCTGTATTGTTGGGTTGGAGTCAAGTTTGTCCCGGAAAAGTTCTGTTCCGCGCAGGCAATTTGGGCGATCGATCTTGGCCTCTTTGTGCAGTTGATATGACAGGGCAAACGGTAGCAGTCACCGAGGACAAACCCTTAGTTTTCGGCAGTCAAGCCAGCACAGACTGGATCGAACCTAAAACTCGTTTTTAGACATTATGGCGGCATTTCCTTGGATCGGGCCAACCATTTTTTTACTGTCAGGTCAGTCTTTCAACCAATTCATTTTGGTACTTGGGCTGATTATTTTAACTGTTGTTTGTGGTTTAACAGCGTTTATTTTTATTCGCATTTTCCTCAATTGGTTGCAGGCAAAATTAGAGAGCAATCACCTATTTAGACGCTCGTTTACAAGAAACACTGGTCATTTAACCGCTAATATTTCACAACCTGAAAAAGTTTTTTTAGAACCCAGATTTGTAGAAAGTGACGGCAATTTAACTGCCACTATTTTTGGAGGCAAAAGCGATATTTCAACAGCGCTTGAGCCGGAGATAATCTGCGAAAATTCAGCATCAGTTGCCTATCTCTACAAGCCGATCGCTCTTTGGCACGGGCGCTTAATTTTGCCCTCAAACGAACAGCGCCAGCCCTACGGGACAATTTTTTTTGAAGTAATAAATGCCCCCAAAAAGTATAAAAGTTTTATTGGCAAAACAGCATTTTTGAAATGGAGTACAAATCGCGAAGTACAGTTTTTTGTCCACGCAGTCAGTCAAGATATAAACTTCACACAAGAAACTAAAAAAAGCCAAAAATCTGGCAATATCCATCCAGATAGATTGAACGGCTGGCGAAATGTAGGCCCTTTAGAAACTCTAGCAGGCAGCAGACTCGAAGACAGCGTGACTGTGATGCTGCGGAGGCCGGTGATTGCGATTCATTATAGCAGCAGCGATCGCCAGGAACTCACGATCGATCGCGAACCAGTACAAATTATCGGACGTTTCTGCGCCTTAGTCACAATTTTACAGCGAAAAGAAGCCGACAGCGACAAATTTATTGTCCGGCATTTCAACAAAACATCTCAACAATTTGACGGCGCAGCAGAAATTATTCGGATTCCACAAGTACAGCCAGACAAACATGGCGTAGCGAGGTCTACCAATCACCTAATCGAACAATCGCCATTAAATCCAGACGGCTGGTATATTTACGGCAAAAGAGACGAAGACAGTATATTTGTAGTGGAGGCAATCGAACCCCGCAAAATTGCCCAATTAATCCCAGATGAAACACATTTCGGACTAAAAAAATCTCTCGCTTATTTAAGCACCAAAAATTGGGAAAATACACCAGCCCAAAAAGGGCAAGCAAAAATAGTATTGTTAACCCCAAATGATGCTACAGAAAACGCTTCAATCTCTCCTTGGCAAGAAGGAGATATCGGGATAGTGATTCACAGTTTCGGGGGTATCGGCGGCAAAAAAGGCGAACGGCAACCCCTGGGAATTGTCACCGGACATTTTGCTTTTGGAGTAGCAAAAGTAGTGCGCGATCGCTTTACCAGCGAACTGCGTTTTGACATAGAATACAAACAAGTTTACGCCCACAATCCCGACGGAATTGTTGCTGGTTCCAGCAAATGGCAAAGCTACATGGGAGACTTGCAGCGCGGCTGGTTGGGCGATCGCCCGGTTTGCGATATCATCTGTAAATTAGACTGCGTGTGTTGCGACTACGATTTTGACGGCATCACCTTGTCACCTTTAACCGAATTAAACCAGCAACTAGATATCATGATGGCCCGCTACCGCAGCGGAGACGGCACCGGGGGAAGTTTAGTCACGCCAGCAACTTCTTGTGTCCAAGATTCAAGTCAGGCAATTTACGCCACAATTAAAAAAATCACTTCCGAAATAGAGTCAAATCCTCAGATTCAAGACTGGCTGAAAACACATCCCACCGACGCACAAACCCAAAGATTTCACCAATTAGTAGCTTTAGGAGAGAGTTTAGAAAAAGTATTAATGCCCCTCGGAATTGTTCGTCCAGATTGGCGGAAAAATTCGACATTGGCGGGGATTGATGCGGAACTGAAAAAAACCTTTTTTGCAGGTATAGCAACCATGATAAAAACTGCTATTAGTTACCGAACAATGCTGCCGAGGCGAACCCAAGATGAAATAGCCAAAGTTTTATTAAAACAAGGAGCTTTTTTGTGGATAATTCGCACAAATCAAGTCGGAGGATTTGACCCAGACATTAAGCCGATCGCACCAACAGGCTTTTGAATCAGCAATCAGTTTGTCGATGATTCGGCGATTGAAATCGCTACTAGAAAAACTAAGTCTGCCTCCGCAGACTAAGAGATTGATATCATGTCCGGTCAATTACCCTGATTCCTGTAGGGGCGGGTTCACCAACAATATTGGCTAAAAACCCACATTCCGCACCCCCAACTGGCACATACGCGGATTGAGGAAGTAAAAGTGAATCATCGGAGATAATAATG
>NZ_JAUBTV010000136.1:0-12211 GCF_036705145.1 Microcoleus sp. B5-D4
GATCTTGGACGGGCGGGACGCCCATCCCACAATAACAATTAAAATTGTAAGTTATTTAATTCGCGAGCCTGAGTGCTTGAATATCGCCTTGCATAATTATGCTGACATTGCGCGAAATCTTCTCTATTTCCCAATCCCACCACCTAATTTCTAATAGTTGTGCAACTTCACCATCGCTAAAACGCTGTTTGATTGGATGGGCGGGGTTTCCACCCACAACTGTGTAAGCGGGAATGTCTTTTACTACAACGGATTTGGCGGCTATGACGGCACCGTCGCCGATTTTTACTCCGGGCATAATCAGTGATTCATAGCCGATCCAAACATCATTGCCAATGACGGTATCGCCTTTACTTGGCAGTTCCATTAATAAATTCATGGCTGTTTCCCAACCATTCCCAAAAACAGGAAAAGGATAAGTTGAAATCCCGTCGAGTTTGTGATTTGCACCGTTCATAATGAATTTGACGTTGGTGGCGATCGCACAAAATTTGCCAATTATTAATCGGTCGTTTCCGTAGTTATAAAGTACATTTTTTTCAAAATTTTCTGGATCTATTGGATCGTCGTAATATGAGTAATCGCCGACGATAATGTTGGGGGATTTAATAAAGTTTTTGATGAAGCATACGCGCCGTTGGTCGGGCATCGGATAGGGTCGGTTTGGATCGGGCCCAATTTCTCTCATAAGTTTCAAGCCTTATTCGTTAAGCTGCTGGATTGATGTACTGTTAATTCGAGTGAGGTTTGCTTCTGCTTCATTAACATAGAGTAGGCTTGTTTGTCAAGGGGTGGTAGAGAAATTTTGGGTCGATCGCCCTGCAAGAAATCAGACAAAATGGTAAAAGCCAACATTCATCCGCGTTCCGAAGCGGTTAAAAATCCCAAATTAATATTAAACAAGCGATCGCAGTGAGATAATTTATGAGAGTACGAACCTACGAAATCGGTGATACCCAACAAATTGTACAACTGTTTTACGACACCATACACGAAATAAACATCCGCGATTACACACAAGCACAAGTAGATGCTTGGGCGCCAGCAGATATGGATATCGAAAGTTGGACTAAAAGTTTAAGCAGTAAATTTACTTTCGTAGCAGAAGAGGGTGATAAAATTGCAGGTTTTGGGGAATTAGAAGCAAGCGGCCATATCGATTGCTTTTTCTGTCATCAACATTTTCAAAGGCAAGGAGTCGGCAGGCTAATTTTAAAACAAATTGAGTCAAAAGCCCAAGACTTAGGAATTAACAAGTTATTTACCGAAGCCAGCATTACAGCTCGACCTTTTTTTGAAAGCCAAGGATTTATTGTGATTAGAAAACAAGAAGTAGAACGGAGAGGACAACAATTCATCAACTTTGCAATGGAAAAAAATATATAAACAACGATTTGTGTAAAATTAGATCGAAGAGTTTTACTCAGGAGTTGCGATGGTGACGGAAGCTACAAATGTGCTGGGCGGAAAGTTAGAGATTTGCTGCACTTCGCCAATGACGGGCTATTATCGGGACGGCAAATGCAATACAGGTGGTGGCGACTTTGGGGCTCACACTGTTTGTGCTCAACTGACAGAAGAGTTTTTGCAATTCACTAAGTCGAATGGAAATGATTTGAGCACTCCGGTTCCCGAATTTAATTTCCCCGGTTTGAAGCCTGGGGATTGCTGGTGTTTGTGCGCTTCTCGCTGGAAGGAAGCAATGGATGCTGGATGTGCGCCGCTTGTGGTTTTGGGTGCGACTCACGCCCTGACTTTGGAATACGTTTCTTTGGATGAATTGAAGCAGCACGCTGCTGATTTGTAGGAAGGGAGGTGCGATCGCTTTTAGTCAATAAGGGCGATCGGGTTTTTCTCAGGAATAGCAAATTTATCCTTCGTAACAGAAATATTTAAGTGCGATCGAACGTCACTGTAAAGTTTTATGGTTGAGCTTGTGGTTTCCACTTACAGATAGACTCTGGCTTGAGTGGGCAAGTTTTGGGAGCGATCGGATTTCCGCTGAGTTGTAACCAAGTCAGGTTAGTTAAGGATTGCAATGGTTTGATGTCATAGATTTGATTGTTTTCGAGATTGATCGCAGCCAGTTTAGTCAAAGATAGCAATGGTTTGATGTCGCTGATTTTATTATTGTTGAGGTCTAACCAAGTCAGTTTAGTCAAGGATGCTAGCGGTTTGATGTCACTAATTTGATTGTTGCTGATGTCTAACCAAGTCAGGTTAGTCCAAGATGCCAGCGGTTTGATGTCGCTGATTTGATTGTTGTTGAGTTGGAGAGTAGTCAGTTTAGTCAAGGATGCTAGCGGTTTGATGTCGCTGATTTGATTGTTGCCGACGGAGAGTGTAATCAGGTTAGGCAAAGATGCTAGCGGTTGGATATCACTGATTTGATTGTTACTAATGTGGAGTGTAATCAGGTTAGTCAAAGATTCTAAAGGTTTGATGTCGCTGATTTGATTACCCCAGAGGAAGAGTGCGGTGAGACTCGAAAGTTTCTGATTAGCCGCATCGCACTCAGTAGTTTCTGCTTCCTTCAACAGCACCTCAACTGTATGTTTAGCTTCTGGAGTCAAAGAATCTTTTTCGCGACACCATTCAGCAAATGTTTTGTTTCCCGATCGCACTTCTGCTGCTTTCGCCGACACTCCATTTCCAGATAATGCTAGAAGCACACAACAAGTAAGTGCGATCGACCTTAGTAAATTGATATATTTCTGTGCCACTATAAGTGTCATAATCTTATATATCTAATTGAAAGTTAAAGCCATCTTGCACAAACACAACCAATAATTGATTCAGTCCTTTTCAAAGGACTTAAGCTTTGAGGCAGGGGTTTAAACCCCTGCCGGACTGAAGGAAAGAGGGCAATATCATGTCCCTGCAAAATACCTCTTAAAAACTCTCCGAATCACCTCACTCAGGCAACTTATACTGCCCCACAATCCGCTTAGCATATTCCGGTACATGAGCCTCTAATTTCTCAGGGTAATTGCGCTTCACATACAGATAATTGCGAGTGAAATGAGAATCAATCGAAAACCGAGCATATTCCAAACCCTTCGGCCCAATTCTCTCAATAAAAACTCCCATTAACTTCGCCGCCCACATTGGCAAAGTCACTCCTTTTTCGTAAGCCGGAATGCTTTGCTGAACGGCTTCTTTTCGGTTTCCCTTAGACATCACCGGCTGAGTATTTAACTGATCCGTTACCAAATCTAACATCTCTTGCCCGGTGTCATTTCGCACCACAATCCACTGCCAGCCAAAAGGTGCTCCCATGTAGCCCACCACTAAATCTGCTAAAGAATTGACATAATCAAAACAGCTCAAACAAGAAGGAGCAAAAACATCTTTCAATTCCTTAGTGTTCAACCCGAAGAACGGCACTTTTTCCTCCGAACCATCTTCGTGTTTGAAGTGAACGTTAAAGTCTTGCATAAACTCGTAAGAAACCACCGTTTCAGGAGAACGGCTAGTCGTATCTAGGAATTTCTGCAAGCCCGCGCGGCTGACATTATCTACACAGGGAGTTCCCAAAACGTAGAGCTTCTCTAAACCGAGTTTTTTTTCTACTGTTCGCAAGGCTTGAATTTGACAGCCGACGCCAATTACTAACAGCCGCTTCATCCCAGATTTTTCGATTTGTTCTAATACTGAAAGGTTGGGAGAGAGAGTGGGTTTGTTGACTTTTGCTGCCAGAATTTCTTCACGATTTCTAGCAATTATCGGCATGGGTTGAAAGCGGTCTTCTTTGGTATTTTGGACGCAAACAACGCCTTCTACAATTCCTTTTTCGAGCATTTCAATGGCAATTGTGCTGACGATCCCCGTCCACTGAGCGCCCTCGATCGGCTCTTTTTTCCGAGCCGCCATCATGTTTTGACTGACTCCGAAATACCAATCGTCGGGATTGTCGAGATTGCGCGATCGCCCGTGAATCTCTGCTTCCAGTTCTGCAATATGTTGTGTTAAGAAAGCACAAGATTCCTTGACATAATGGATGTAATATGTATCGCACAAACCGCACTCGCTGCACAGTTCTTTAGCGGGGCGGCGGCTACCCGGTTTGAGGGCTTTGGATTTTTGGTGCTTAGCAGAATCTGTTGCGGTCATCTAAATTACTTATTTTATGCAGATATGGCTTTTGTTAGGATATCACAGCAATTTCCCTTGATTTACCTGCTTTATTCTTTCTTTTAGTCCTCGCAGGCGGACGCAAGCTTGTGCAGGAGCAAATTCGGTTCGCCCGAAATTGGTGGTTTTCACAAGTTAAAAAATATTAGTCAGGATTTACCTAGGTTGCGCTAGAAACCGGGTTTCTTCCTGAATACCTCACTGTTAAACCTAAGATTTATGCTAAAAACAGGGTTTGTTTGTGTAGTTTTGGTAAAAAAATTCGGTTTCAAAGACTCGCAGTGCTTCCAGGAGTGTTTGTGTAAGTCCTGTTAGTATCAATCCGGATCTAGCGGGCGATCGCGCGAATACATTGCCAAATAAAGCTATAAAAAAATGGTAAAAATGTTTGTGACAACAGCCGTCGCTGGCATCATGATAAATCTCGCGATTTCGAGCTTAGGATTTGCTGCTTTAATTCGCCCTGTTCCCGCTATGAATCAAACTGTTGCGACTCTAGAAAGAATGCTCAGCGCCACACAAAAGCCGGCGGCGCTGAACTATTCGCGCCTGGGGATTGGCGGCGTTCGGTTGGGGATGTCTGTAGAAGAGGCAAAACGCAAGTTGGGGAAACCGCAGCGCGACGAAACTAAACCTGCTGGGCCTGGCCTCGGTGGCAAGATTCGCACGCTAACCTACTCAGGATTGACGGTAGCAGCATGGGAGGGCAAAGTTTATTTAGTTTCTACTACCAATCCCAAGTTTCTGACAATGGATGGGGTGAAGGTAGGAGATAACAGGCAAAAAGTTGTTAAAACTTACGGTTACGGGTCGCAATCTGTGCAGGGTGGAGTGACTCGGTTGACTTACAGCAATGACCAAAAGGCTTCTAATTTGATTGTGGAAATTAAGGGCGATCGCGTACAAAAAATTATTGTGAGCACGCAGCTAAACTGAAATATTAAACCACAGTGCAAAAATCCCGGTTCACAAGTTTGTAGTAAGCACTTTATTCCTTATTTATGAGGATTTTTAGCCTTTCTGTGAGTTGACAGGAGGGCTTTTTCCTGATGTGCGTGAAGCGTAGCTATCCCGTAGGGAATCGCCCGCGTCTCCTTAATCCTCTTCATCATCATCCGACAATATTGCCATTTCCTCAGCAATTAGTGTCTGAAAATCCTCTCCGCAGTGAACGTTGAGATGGATTGCAGAGAGGAAGGAAGTCTGCTAGAATTTCAGCTTTTTGTCGATCGCTCAAATCAGGTAACTGAAGCTGATAGATTAAAGCAATCACATTTTGACACTCCGTACCCAATTCATCAATTAACGTTCTCAGTGTAGAATTAGTTACAGAAATTGTCCGATCGCTAACTTGCATATTGACTTATGTTGTTTTGGAATAATTAAACCGCAGAGAGCGCAGAGGGCACAGAGGAAGAGAAGAGAGAGATGAATAATTCCGATCTCAACGGATTTGATATTACCCATAAAAAAAGTAGAGGTGCGATCGATCGCATCTCTACAAAAATTCTAAATCAGGTGCACATTGTGCACCCTACCAATTAGCGGTTCTGGGGAACAGGAGCACTCGGTGCTCCAGAAAAAGTCGTCTCACCAGTCTTAGCCCGCTTTTTGATCAAGATAGGCTTGACGCTGTTTTCTCCACCAATCGGGGGATCTTCTTGTTGAGCGTAATCCGCGCCCATCCAAGCAGGACGGCTTTGATCGAAAGCCATTTGCAAAGCAGCAGCGGCGATCGCGTGGGAGTCGTACTCCTCGGATAACTGAGACACCAGAGGCAAGAAAGATGCCATCCGTTCGCCAGCCAAAGCTTCACGAACTTTACCCTGCATCTTTTCCAACTGACGTGCTTCAATTTGCGCCCGTGTGGGAATGTTTCGCACCGTCAAGCTCGATCGCACGTGGCGTTCAATCAAGCGCAGTTTGCGGCGATCGACCGGTTGAATCAGCGTAATCGCCGTTCCTTCGCGACCAGCCCGGCCCGTGCGTCCGATCCGGTGAACGTAGCTTTCCACACTGTCGGGCAAATCGTAGTTAATCACGTGAGTCAAGTGATCCACGTCCAAACCCCGTGCCGCAATATCAGTCGCCACTACCCAGCGCACCTGACATTGGCGGAACCGATGCAACAAACGTTCCCGCTGTGCCTGATTCAAATTACCGTGATACTCATCAACGCTGTGACCGGCTGCTTGCAGTTGGCTGGTGAGTTCTGCTGCCGACTGCCGCGTCCGCACAAAAATCAGTGCAGATTCCGGGTCTTCCATTTCTAAAATTGGCTGTAGGGCTCTTGCCTTCGACCAGCCACGGGGAATCATGTACACGCCTTGGCTGATGCGCTTTGGCGTTGCTTTGGGCTGTTCTACGGTGACGTTGACGGGGTTACGCAAATGCCGCGCCACCAATTTCCGAATGGAAGCTTCCATCGTCGCCGAGAAAAATGCCGTTTGACGTTCTTTTGGTGCAGCATCCAAGATTTTTTCCACATCTTGGATAAAGCCCATGCTCAGCATTTCGTCAGCTTCATCCAAAACCAGCCATTTTACCTTGTCTAGTTTCAGGCTGCCGCGGCTCAGCATATCCAATATGCGTCCCGGTGTACCGACAACGACGTGAACGCCGCGCTTCAAACGCTGCATTTGACGATCGATCGATTGACCACCGTACACTGTCAGAACTTGCAGAGAGCGACCCACTTTTACCGGGCCGTCGCTGCTGATGCCGCTCAAATCACGGATGGCTTCAGTTACTTGCATCGCCAATTCGCGAGTCGGCGTCAGCACCAGTGCTTGCACCGCAGTCACATCTAAATCAATCCGCTCCAAGATGGGCAACGAGAATGCTGCCGTTTTGCCTGTCCCTGTTTGGGCTTGACCCACAACGTCGCGACCTGCTAACAGGTGCGGAATTGCTTGTACTTGGATGGGAGTAGGTTCTGTAAAGCCTAGTGTTTCCAGATGGAGAACGAGTTCTTCCGAAAGACCTAAGCCTTCAAACAATAAATTCATTAATGCTCCTAATAACGAGTCTTAGCCTTCTAAGTTGCCCAACTCGGATGCGGATTTCTGCTCGGCGGCAGGAACTCATAAGAGTTCTTTATGGTGCTGCGCCTGCGCGCACCTTCTTAAATAGCAATCGAGTATAGGGCAGCTCCGTCGATGGTGACTAAATTTACCAATTCGACAGCCGTCTTTGATTTTGTGACATCACCGATACCAACCGCCAGGGGTCGGGTTATAGGCTTCCAACATTCTTAAAACAGGACATTGGACTTCCTTTGAGGTACTTGCAAGCTTTCCCTCTTAGGCATTTTATAGTGAGGATCATGCCAGCCCCACTTCACTACAACATAGTAGTAATAGGTTTGTTGGTTCAGGCGCTATCCCGCAATCCGTCGCCTGCGGGATTGAGCAGGGGATGCAGCGACCGTTACCGCCTATCCATCTCAACACTCTTTCGGGATACCGTTGTGGTGTAGGGCGGACGGCGAAGCAATCTCAAATTCTCCCCGCTTATTTCTGGCTTGTTACTATCATAACTCTTTACATTCAGAAACAAAACATTAAATTCGTTAAAATTTTCCGATCGTTCTGTAGAGATAACCGCACCCCGAGGGGGAGCGTCGATTGCAGCCAGAGGCTAATAAAGGTTTATAACCCCTTTGCTAGATATCTTTGCACAATATTGTACAAACCGTTACTTTTGCTGCACAATCCGCTAATCATTTTTGGCCGGTGTCTGGTTTTTGTTCGCCACACCGTCTCAGGCGACAGTTCCAGCAACACTTACACTTGACCCCGCCCAGCACCGGATACAGTGCCACGTCAACTCATGAGGGTCGATCCCACAATTTTAGACAAAAGATCGAGCTCCCAGATGAGTCTGTGCAGTCAATCTAAAATCTAAAATCTAAAATCTAAAATCGACTTGACCGTAGAGGTCGTAGACATCTGCACCAGTAATTTTCACAGATACGATCGATCCCAGTCGCGCTTCTCCTGTCACATAGACGAGTCCATCTACTTCTGGGGAAAACCGAGCGGATCTACCAATCAACTCACCTGTCTCTGGTTGTTCTTGTTCTATCAGGACATCAACTACCTGACCGACAGACTCTTGATTCTTCTTCAATGATATAGGTTGTTGTGCCGCCATTACCGAATTGCGCCGCATTTCCATTATTTCTGCAGGTATTTGCTGGGGCAAGCTGAAGGCTGGGGTTCCTTCTTCTGGCGAAAATACAAAAACTCCTACGTGATCGAATTCGTGGCGCTTGACAAATTCCAGCAAGTGTGATGCGTGTTCGTCTGTTTCGCCGGGGAAGCCAACAATAAAAGTTGTCCGCATCACGGCGCCGGGAAGTGCTGCTTTGAGCCGATCGACTATGGCATCATTGATCCCAGCTTGAAAAGGCCGATTCATCGCCCGCAGAATTTCCGGGTGCGAGTGTTGCAGGGGTAAATCCAAATACGGCAAAACGTTGGGCGTTTCGCGGATGGCTGCGACAACTTGCGGAGTCAAACCTGTAGGATAGGCGTAGTGCATCCGAATCCAAGGTACATCTACTTCACCCAAAGCGCGCAGTAGTTCGGCTAGTTTCGGTTCGCCATAAATATCTTTGCCGTAGTTGGTGGTAATTTGAGAAATTAAGATAATTTCCTTTACCCCTTCCGAGGCTAATTGCTTAGCTTCGGCGACGATAGACTCGATCGTCCGCGACCTTTGATTTCCGCGCAAGTGCGGGATAATGCAAAATGCACAGCGATAGTCACAGCCTTCTGCTATACGCAGATACGCGACACCTTCCGATGTCGTGCGGTAGCGGGGAGTAGTTTCGTCAGCGATGTAAGTAGGTTCACTAGAGACGAGGGAAACTCGATCGCCCTTTTCCACCTGCTGCATAACATTGACTATTTTGTGATAGTCGCCAGTGCCGACAATTGCGACTGCTTCTGGCAATTCGTCCAGCAATTCCTGCTGAAAATGCTGTGCCATGCAGCCAGTGATGACTACTTTTTTATTAGCTTCTGCCAATTCTACCAAGGTGCGGACCGACTCTTCTCGCGCAGCTTGGATAAAACTACAAGTATTGACTACAACATAATCGGCTAATTCTTCATTAGAATCGACTTGATAGCCCGCTTGAGCCAGCAAGCCGATCATGTGTTCGGTATCGATGCGATTTTTTTCGCAGCCGAGGTGAGTAAATGCGATCGTTGGCTTCGTTGCCATGCAGTAATAGTTAGTGTTGCGCTATTTCTAAGAACGTTTTATGATATCACACAATTTGATAATCTGCAATGTTTAGGTGAAATTGCTCCGGGACTTACGCATCAAAACCAGAGAAACCGGGTTTTTGCCCAGAAGACGCGTTAGGGTCGGCAGAAACACCAAAAAACCCGGTTTCTGACTATTCGTGCGTAAGTTATTGGAAAAGCCTAATAGCCTTGTAAGGCATTTTGCAGCATACTATCAAAAAAAGTATCCAGAGAAATTCCTGATGCTTTGACCATAGTCGAAAGCACACTTTTTTGGGCAAAAGAACAGTACAGCCCCGCTTCCAAGAACCAAGGTTGTCCATCGGGATCGATGCGAAAATCAAATAAACTGTAGTGGCGACAGCCCAAAGCGATGTGGCATTTTCTGGCCTGGGCCCAAACTCTCTCCGTAATCGGATCGCTGGTGTCAACTATCCACGACTTGGTACTATCCTTAGAAGTCAAGCTCAAGTTGCCATCGTCATTTTGTTTGAGCTTATCGGCATAACTCCGAATCGGCTTCGTATCAGCATCTAAAGCATACTCTTCCAGCGGCAAACAGACTAGCTCGCCAGCTTGGACAATAATCCCACAGCGAACTTCTCTACCCAATTCAATGAATTTTTCTACTAGCACTTCCTCGGAATGAGTCAATGCTGTCTCCAAAGCCCCATCATAGTCAGCAGCATTTTTAACTAAAGCAACTCCCAGAGAATTATCCGCATTCAGTGGCTTGAGCACCACCGGCAAATCAATCGAAAGTCGATCGCCTGCGCGGACAACTTCTCCCAACGGTACACTTACCCCAGCGGCTGCTACTACTGCCCTAGTCTTGGCTTTGTCAGCAGCCAGCGCCATCAACTCTGTTGGATTACCCACATAAGGAATACTCAGCATATCGAACAAGCTGCGGTATTGAGTCATGCCGGGGATGCAAAACATCTGCGGTACCATTACGTCAATCTTTAGCTGTGTCAGCACCTGTACAGCGCCCGCTAGAGACATGGGATTAGCGGCTGCTATCGCACCTTGATCGAGAGATGTAGGAAAACGCCATTGGCGATCGGGAGAAATATAGGCTATATGAAATTCATAGAGTGCTGGATTAGCCGTATTTTTCAGACAATCTTCTGCATAAAGGCGCGATAAATTACAGAAAAAATCGCTAACTGCCGAGCCGACTAAATGCAAAACCCGCAATACTGACATACTCAATCTCCCCCTATTTCCACAAGCTTGCCAATATTAAAATCAATCCGAATCCACTCTTTCGGCTTCTGCAAATTTCCCCATAACAACAAGGGAATTTGCCAATGATGCACCATCAAAAACGGCAGCGGATCGTCCCACTCAAAGATGGCATCTTTGCCTTGGGCGATAATTTGTAACCGCTCAGAAACGAGCTTCGGCGACCACAAATGAGTCACCAATCGCCAAATTTCATGGTAAATCCAGTAAGTCGGGCGACTAGATGCCAAAGGCTGCACAGTCTGTGGTAAAGGGTCGAGCTCCAAATAAGCTTTTGCCACATCAGGATGGTTGTAAAACATCGTGATGGCTGAATGGGTGCGGGGGTTGCATTCGATCGCGTAAATCTCTCCATCATCCGCCGCCTGAATGAAATCAAAGGAAACTTGTCCAGTCAGATTGAGACTCTTGGCAAACTGACGAATCCAATTTTCGATATCCGGGCGATCGACATTCTGGTAATTCACCTGAAACGCCGACGATTCACAGCAACAATGCAACTGAAGATGACCATCACGAATTGTACTGTGAGTGCAGAATTCTTGCCCTGGAATATACTCTTGCATAATCCAAGGTTTACTCTCGGAAATTGGTAATGAGTTGACAAAAGTGGCTGTTTCTGCTGGGGTTTCGCAGGGTAATTTAGTTAAGTTTAACCTGCGGACAGAATCGTAGGGAATACTTTTGATAATATATGGACGCTGTGCATCACTAAAATCAAAATCGATTACTTGCTGCGGATTAGTAATGCGATAAGACTTCGGAACTCGCAGCCCCAATGCTGCCGCGGCTTTTGCAAAATCATATTTATCATCCAATCGTTGCAGAGTTTCGACATCTACGTGCATTACCGTACAGTGTCCAGAAAGTACCCTTTTGACTTCGGCATCGTAGTAACTGGCGACTGGACTACAAACGGGAACGTAAACATTAACTTTCTCTTGTTGGACAATTTTTAAGAGTGCTTGGGGATATTCCTCTGTCTGCGGATTTGGTACTGTGTAAAAGCGATCGACTGCCCAAGAGTAACGATGACCTGTCAGCCAGTATTTCTCGGTTTCTACCAAAATTACCCGATGACCGGCATTATGGAACGATCGGGCTAGCTGTAATGCTTTGGTCATCTTGCCGCCGCTAATCAAAATCGTTTGGGGAGAGTCGGCGATCGTTCTAGACTGAAACGGTTTGATGATGATGGATCTCAGTAGGGCGATCGCTGTTAAAGCGATATTCAGGGGCATTACTAATAGCAGCAAAATTAAGGTTGCTATAGTTTTAACTGCTGTCGGGAAGCGCCTATTCCCAGTGTTTGTTTTCTGTTCAGATGGCATCGCTGCAACTGAAACTGTTTCGATCATAATTTTTTACTAAGTAGGTACTCTAATTAGCGGTGGTTTTTGAATGATTAAACCGCAGATGACGCTGTTGGCGCCGTGTCTCCAGAAGAGACAGATCAATCATGCGGATGAAGCGCGGATTTGATATTACGCACGGGTGGTTAGGATCGTCAATTAAATAATTTCCCTTTTTTCTTGTGGGATGGGCGTCCCGCCCGCCCAGAAAGGACGGGC
>NZ_JAUBTV010000137.1:0-11965 GCF_036705145.1 Microcoleus sp. B5-D4
CCCGTCCTTTTTGGACGGGCGGGACGCCCATCCCACTTTCAAGAGTGGAAGTTATTTAATTCTCATTCCTTAGTTGAATTTCTATGAATTTGTAGGGTTCGCTCTTATAGTACCTTACCGTCAGAGTAGGGTACACATTTTCGCACCTGAACCGCCTCAAAAAGGATACAAGCCCCCCACTCCTGTCGTGGTGAACCCCAAATTTTAGACTCCTGTTCGAGATTCCAGATTCAATGCTGCAAGTAAATCTAAAATCTAAAATCTAAAATCTAAAATCGACTGACTGTGTTTTGTGGTATAACAACAAACGACCAACACCCGACAACCGCAACCACAAGATGAAACGGCGACAATTAATACGTTACGCACAGACGGGTTTGCTAGCAGCTTTCTTCACTGGTTTACCATCTGGATGGGAAAGCTATCAAGCTCAAACTGCTGATTCTTTGTCGATTCAGTGGTTGGGCCACACTTGCTTCTTGTTCGCCGGAGGCGGTGCGAGGGTGCTGGTGAATCCTTTTCGCCCCCTGGGCTGTACCGCAGGCTATCGCTCTCCTAAAGTGCCAACAGATTTGATTCTGATTAGCAGCCGGTTGCTCGATGAAGGGGCGATCGACGGATTTGCGGGCAATCCCGGCCTTTTGTACGAACCGGGGGCTTACAGGTCTAACGGACTGCGGATTCAAGGGATTCGGACGGAAAAAGACCGTGAGGGAGGAAGGCGATTTGGGGTCAATGTGGCTTGGCTGTGGCAGCAAGCGGGCGTTAAGATTTTACACTTGGGCGGAGTTGCTGGCCCGATCGGCATTGAAGAACAAATCTTGATCGGGCGGCCCGATGTAGTGCTGATTCCCGTGGGCGGCGGGCCGAAAGCTTACACTCCGGCGGAAGCGAAGCAAACTTTGCAACTTCTCAAACCAAAGATGGTGATTCCGACACATTTCAAAACCCAAGCCGCCGATGCTGCTGCGTGCGATTTGGTGCCGCTAGATGAATTCTTGGCGCTGATGGATGGTACGCCGGTGCGCCGATTGAATAATGACACAATTTCGATCAAATCTGCTGACTTACCTCAAACTGGTTCGGTGATTGAGGTTTTGAGTTACAGATTTAGCGGTTGATGCCAGATTTTTTAGGTTGCGTTATATTAAGGAAGTTTTGGTCGATCGGGGATGCAAGAGAATTTTCTCTCTATCTTAGCCTCTGGCAACCTTGCCTTTTGTCGAGATTTGGCTAACATAACAATTCATGTTCACGGTTTTATCTCATAAGGAAATGCAAGCGAAATGAAAAATCAAAATTTACCTAGCTGGATGAAACAACTCACAGGTTTCGCAGGAATAATCGGCGCTAGCGCGTTGATTGGTTTCCCGGCTTGGGCTCACATCACCTCCAACACCAAGGTTGCTAATGCAACTCAAACTCAACAAGTTGCAGGAAATGTGAAAACCGCTGCTTCACCGGCACCAATGGCTCAGGCGAAGGATATTGTCGCTATTGCATCTGGCGACGCTCAATTCAAGACACTGACGAAGGCTTTGGGATCTGCAGGTTTGGTGACAACTTTACAAGGAAAAGGCCCTTTCACTGTTTTTGCTCCGACTGACGCGGCATTTGCTGCTTTGCCAAAAGGAACTGTAGAGAATTTGCTCAAACCGGAAAACAAAGCCCTACTTACAAAGATTTTAACTTACCACGTTGTTCCTGGTTCGGTTGTATCTACTAGCCTGAAATCCGGCGATGTGAAAAGTGTGGAAGGCAGCTCGCTGAAGGTGGGAGTTAACGCAGGCAAAGTTACTGTCAGCGGCGCTAATGTTGTGAAAGCTGATATCAAAGCTAGCAACGGCGTTATTCACGTAATTGACAAGGTGTTGATGCCCCCTGATGCCAAATAGGACTAGCGTTTTTTGCATCATATTGATGTCAGATTCGGTTAAATGAAGACGAAGTAAGGACACAACAATGTTGTGTCCTTATTTGTATGGCAGGCAATTCAGAATTAGAGCAGAAGGAAGAAGGAAGTTCGGCAACGGATTCTGTAACGGATGTAACGGATGTAACGGATGTAACGGATGTCAGGAAGAAGGAAGAAAATCAATCGTTTCAGCCATTAACAACGTCCTAACCGTCTTGGCGGTTGCTATAATATATAGCAATTTTTGCAGGAATCGTAAATTTTTTACCCCACCCCAACCCTCCCCTTATCAAGGGGAGGGAGTAAGAAGTTCACAAATGATTTAGGATTGCTATATATAAAGCTTTAGCTAGCTGCGGGTATTTACAAAAAAAGGCTGCCAACCCTTACCCCGATGGCCAAAATCGAAGATTTCGGGATGGAGAATTTCTGCTAAAATTTCTAACGAATCAACCAATCTCGGCCCCGGCCGATTAAAGTAAGAATTGCCGTCAGTTAGGTAAACTTGCCCCGTTTTTACTGCTTGCAAATCAGGCCATTCTGCGTATTTAGTTATCTGCATTGCTTCGCTGCGAGTGCGGCTTAAATTAAAGCCGCAAGGCATGAAAATAATTACATCGGGATTAGCTTCTACTAGCGATTCCCATTTTAACCAAGGGGAATGTTCGCCGACAATTCCAAATAGCGAATTGCCTCCCGCCATTGCCACTAATTCGGGAATCCAGTTACCCGCAGCCATCAAAGGCTCAATCCACTCGATGCAAGCTACTTTGGGTTTAACGGTTAATGTTTTGGTTTTTAAGATAATAGCATTGATGCGGGATTGCAAAAGATCGATCGCGCTTTTGCCATTTACGCCCAAAGCATCAGCAACTCGCTGAATATCCGTCCAGATTTCTGCTAGCAGATTCGGCTGCAAAGAAATAATTTCCGGCTTGCTATTTACCAGCGTGCTTACCGCTTGTTCAACATCTGTTAGAGAACAAGCGCAGACTTCACATTGAGCTTGAGTAATAATGTGAGTCGGCTGCAATTTTTCCAAAGTATCTATTTCTACTTTATACACACTCAGCGCATTTTGCAACAATTCGGTCACGCGGTTGTGAATTTCGCTGCTAGTTCCTTCGGGATTGAATTTAGGCTGAGTGCAAACAGGTAAATTTTGGATTTCTGGGGGATAATCGCATTCGTGGGAACGGCCCACAATTGCATCGGTTAATCCTAAAAGTGCTACAATTTCGGTGGCGCTGGGAATTAGAGAAATTATTCTTGGTTGGTTCATTGGTTTTCTGTTTTTTAGTGATTCGGAAGCACAGGCGTTACAGATTTAGAAGCACAGGCGTTACAGATTTAGAAGCACAGGCGTTACAGATTTAGAAGCACAGGCGGGACGCCCGTGCCACAATAAAAGGGATTGTTAAATTTTTAGTTTTTTTAAGTATTGCAAATCTTGCCATGCTTGAATGAGATTACCTTGCATTAGTTGCGCTACACCGTTTAAAATTCTAATTTCCGGTAGATTGGAGTTGAGAGCGAGAGCAGGTTTTAAGGCTGTTTGAGCGGCTTTGGGATGCCAGCCGTACAGGTGTACGAAAGCGAGATAGGCGTAAGCGTAAGGGTTTTTTGAGTCGAGTTGGGTGACTTTTTCTAAGGCTGCGATCGCACTTTGGACATTCTGCTGCAATACTCGCGAAAATGCCAAAGCATAAGCCAATTCTAGATTATTGGGTTCCTGTTTCAACCGATATTCTAACGCTTGTTCCGCTTGCACGGTATAATCTTGAATTGGATCGTACTGATTAATGCGCCCAATCTGCTCGAACACAGGTTCTAAACCGGGCAATCCTTTGGGTAAATTAACCGCCATCGCCCGCAATTGAGTCACCAAATCTAACTCAGGCTTATCTGTATTATCCACGTTCCCAGGCGCTTTCTCCTCGTTCCCAGGCTCTGCCTTGGAACGCATATCCAGAGGCTCTGCCTCGATCTTAACACTCACTGCCGGCACATTAATCGGATAAGTTTCGCCGGTTTTCCGATTTAGATAAGTAGCTTGCAGATTGTAAGTTCCCGGTGCAATATTAGCAGGAGGAAGCATCGCCGTGCGATCGACAACTCGAAACCCCACAGCAAATTTATCCGCTTCCAGCATCCCCGGATGCAAAGTCGCCTGGCCGATCGCGCGATCGTGTAAAATCCTGAAAGTCTGTCCCGGTGGAATATCGCCAGACTGCTGATTTTCCCACGTTACCAACACTAAACCAGACTGCAACTGCTGCCAAGGCCCAGACCAAGTATAAGTAACCGGTAGCGCGACTCCGGGAACTGCTTTTGCAGCAACAGTAACTCGATCTAATTGTACTTGCGATCGCCCTTCATTCAACGGCTGTATTTCGACAGGCTGCACTCGCTTGCGATAAAGATTTAAATTAGTATAATCTGGCAAAATCCAAGTTTTATCTAACTCAAATTTATCACCTTTTTCAATTGCATTTACGGCGGCATTTTGAGCTTTTTTAATCCGTTCACGAATCGAACCTTGTGGGCCAGTTTTGGTGACAAACCAAGAGAGCGATCGCACATCTTGCGGCACGTCTTTTAAATTCGTTCCCACCTGCCGCCCGTAAACCTGAAAATTAGCCAAAGCACCGTAAAAATTCAAATTATGCTGATTAATTTCCGGTGTCGAAGGCAACACGCCTAAAGTAGATTGCAAATAAGGTTCTTTATCAATTATTTCTGCAATTACCTCTCGGTGCGGCCACTCTTTCCCCAAGTAAGGATAGTGAGAATTGCCGGGACTGATAATTTGGACTAAGCTATGTCCAAAAGCACCTCCCAGCGGCCACAGATGGAACAGCATCGGCAGAATTGCCAAACCAATTGTACCCCAGCGAATTTGTCGTCCCCACCGAGAAGGCCACAGCGTTAAACAGTAGGCTAAGAAAATAGATAAAACTGGCAAATAAGGTATCACATATCGGTCATCTTTGTTAATATTTAGAGAATTAATTAAATAAGCTCCTCCCCAGAAAACAGCCAGCCAGCGACAGGAGTTGAGATGCAAGATTGACGAACTATTTTGCCGACGACGCCAATAAAGTATCAATCCTACTAAGGGAATAAGTAACAGAGGCCAAGAAATCTGTTCGGGTAAGTGTTGACCGTAGTAAATCCAAGCGTCGATCGTATTGATGCCCGGATCTCCTTCGGCGATCGCAGAATCCACCGTTGCCCGTTTTCCCCCGGTCAAAATTAACAGCCAATTAGTTTTCGCCCAAGGCCCAAACACCGCCACCGACAGCAACAGAGCACCAGTTAATTGACCTAATCTTCCCCAAGCTTTTTGTCGCACAGCACCCACAGCCAACCACACAATTGGGGTAAACAGAAATAATACAGTAGTGTGTTTAACTAATATTGATAAACCGAGAGAAATTCCAAAGGCGATCGCCCAAAACCAAGACGATCTAGAAAGAGAAAAAAATTCTCCTTCTTCTCCATAATTCATCCGTGTATCCGCGCCAAAATCCGTGTCGTGCCTTCCTTCTTCCTTCTTCCTTATTTCTCCTTCTTCTCCATAATTCATCCGTGTATCCGCGTCAAAAGCCGTGTCGTGCCTTCCTGATTCCTGCTTCCACATTGTCAGACAATAAAAAGCAAAAGTAATCGCCGCAGTGAGGGGATAGTCGAGTAAAAATTGCAAGCGGAACCGATAAAGTCCCGGTAACAAAACGCAAATTGCAGCGGCCCACAAACCGACTTGCCTGTTAAATAATTGGACGCCCAGATTGTAGACTGAGGCGAGGAGAATTGCACTAAATAATAAATGAACGAGGGTTGCCCGATCGCCCCCAGTACCGAAAACCTGAAGAAACGGAACCGTTAAGATGTATGCCAAGGGCGGAATTTTCGTCGAAAGCAGCCAGAAGCTTGTCCACCACTCCCCGGAAAGCCACTGAGGATGCTGCAACGCCTGCAAGTATTTCAGGGTGCTAGTCAGGTAGTCTGCTTGATCCCACGCCGGGACAGATCGATCGAGGGCAAACCAGAGGCGATCGCTAATTGCCCCCAGCAGCCAAATTATGCCCAAGACAAGCAGACTCTTGCCCTCGCTGTCCCGATGTTGCTGTGCCATTGCGATTTTTGGATTTTAGGTTGCAGCTTTTAGCTTACAGGCGGGCGGTTCCGGGCGATCGAAAATTAATTTGAAAAAGTGCTTGCTAAATTCTGTATGTGTCTGCTAAGATAGTAAAGCGCGAAAAAACAAGCCGGGATAGCTCAGTTGGTAGAGCAGTGGACTGAAAATCCACGTGTCACGAGTTCAAGTCTCGTTCCTGGCATCGCAAAGCCCTCACAAAGTTGAGGGCTTTTTTTTAGGAAAAATGCGGGCAATGCAGTCAATTATCGAACTCGATTTGCCTGAAAGTTTAGCTAACGAGATTGATGAATCTGTTTGAGCTGAATATTTAAAGCTGTGGAGAAGCGTTCAACCCTGCCGAGAAGAGTTTTTTCGGGATAGCGCCTTATTTTTGAGTGAGGTACGACGCTAATTCTGGAATTTCACCGCCGCGCTGCCACTCGGCTTCCCCGCGCCGCACTTTGGTTCGGGCTGTGATTTCCTCAATCTCCCATAATTGCAATTTGGTATAGGGCCCTTTGGCTTCACCGCTGCGAAACACGTACCATTGAGGAACTTCAGGAGTTGGCTGGGTCGATCGTCTCACAGGCTTCATCCGATTCACTCTAACAATTCTAGATTTTAAAGCAACAAAAAATTAAACGCTACCAAAATATACTTTGGTGTCCTACCGGACGGGTGGCGGCTATTTTTCCGATTTTCGGAGAGAAACTCTGCACTCCGACGAAGCTTGCTAGCGAAAATCGGAAAAATCCCGCTGGAAAAAAGATATCCTTGACAAAGGCGCGAACTGGAGCAGCACCAGCGGAGGAGTAACACCCTCTGAAATCTCGTGTAAGAGATAGCGCCGCAACCTAAAATTAGATTTTAGATTTTAGATTTTAGATTTTAGATTGGACGAGCTCGCGCACCAGCTCCTTACTCTTCAAAAGGCCATGACGAATGAAGCCGCTCGTGATACTTGCGATCAGATTCTATATCTTCTCGAATCCTTTGCTCGTACTCTTCCTCAGTTTCATCTTGTTCGCAGGTCAACATCAACTCTTTAATCGTCAACCCTTTAACCAACTCCCTAAACAACAACTTGACTGCTTTGGCCGCCACACGTGATCGCACTAACCGCACCGGACGACCGCTCAACTTTTCAGCATCCAGAATTGCACCAAGCCGATCGCCAATATCATTATGAAGCCGAGCGCGTGCTGGCTCAATCCTAGTAAATATCCACTGCCAAAGCGCACGCCGACACAAATCACTACCGCCGCTAACTTTTGATTTATGCAAATCACCGCTAGATTCTTGTGTCGGCGCATAGCCCAAAGCCTTACAAAATCGCCGAAGTGACAAATGCCGCTTGGTAGGTTTGCCAGAATTTCGCCCTTTACGAATCTTCACATCTGGTTTGCCATCGGGCGTGAGGTAATTTTCAAACGGATATATTTGCGACAATAAAAGAGCTTCGACTCTACGACCAAATCCAAACCGGGCAAAAACTTTGCGATACAGCAAAAACTGCGGCTCACTCACTAACTTAGAAAGTTGGAATTCAAGCACCATCTCTTCTCGCTGAATATCACAAATGCGGGCAGCATGACGGCGCAGTTCGTCAGTGATTCCAAGTCCGATCGACTTCTCCAACATCAAATCGTACTTAACGGAATCTCGCTGACCACACAACCACCCCCAAAGTAACGGCACTTTTTCACCCAGTCGCACCGATCGCACCAGGGCAACTTCGGGAAACTGCCATGCTAAATCTTGACGGGCACGGTTAATAATCGGTGATTGAACACGATTTAAATGACTAAGGCGAAGTACCAATCGGCGAATTTCGACAATCGTTTGCGATCGCACTTGAACGAAGCGGCGGGGAACTTCAAGAAAATCCCAACCGTAAATCGCTAGGGCAAGAGCATCGGCATCATCATCTTTATCAGGCAATCCAAGATGGTGCTCGCGAAAACTCCTCAATTCCTTGTGACCGACTAGCCGCACTTCCACACCGGCCCGCGCAAGCTGTGTTCCCCAAAGTCGAGAATAATTTACCCCCGTCGGCTCCATCAGTGCGATCGTGTTATCTGTATCACGACCAATCAATGCCAGCAATCCACTAATCCCCGAAGCCGTAGCTTCAAACTTATGAAAGTCGCAATCATAATAAAATTGTCGAGGTTCAGTTGGTTTCTCTGTTAACAAGCAAGCAGAAACTGAGGCCTTGCTAATATCAAGTCCGATAATTTGCATTAATTTTTACAGGTGATATTTTCCAAATCCCCATAGCAAAGCTTATGAATCACCCAAAGGCCAGAAGCCTAATTCACTCTTAAAGCTATGAATTGCAGGGGAAAATTGCAGTCAATCAACAAGTAACCAAGCTTATGAATCAGGAAAAAGCCACTACAGCTTGTTTCATTCCTAAAGCCCTAAGTTACAAATCGATTGACCGACGGATGATTTGGACTCAATCCGCGACTCCCCCTTTTAAAGGGAAGTTTCGGCTGGTGAGTTAAACAGCCATCATCAGGCGATTTAAAAACAAGATCCAAATCTGACAAAATTGCTTGTTGGTCTGAAGTATATTGAACAACAGTCTGTTCATCCGATCGCACACTGGAAAAGTCTTCCTGTTCATCAGATAAATCATCTTCAGAAACCAATTCACCACCAATCAAATACTCAAGATATTCTGATAGCGACATTCCAGCAGCAGCAGCTTTTTCTTGCAAAAGCTTGTAAGCTTTCCCCTTAATACGAACTTGCTTGGCTCTGTCCTCTGGATTCTCATCTAAAGTTTCTTGAATTTTAGCCACTGTTATGTTCTCAGGAGGAAAACCATCAATAACGGTCTGCCATTTGTCGCCAAGCTGGGAATCACCATACTTGTCAACATTAGCAAATTTGAGTAGTGGCAAAGCTTGAGATACCGATGTGGGAAGGACTTTGAATTTAGCTTTGATGAGTCGCAGGCAAACTTGAGCAGCTTGAATAATCTTCTTGCAGTAGAAGTGCGATCGACCTAAAGCAAGTTTGCAATATTCTGCAAAATCAGCGTATTGCCGTTTATAAAGACGGTAACGTCGCACGGCGTCAAGCATAATTCCTTGTCGCACGTAGTCAAGAAAAGAGCGTTTAATACGCTGCGTAAGAATTGAAATATCGTTGTGCGGTACTTCGCAAGCAATCTCAGATTCAAAATCTAAAAGAGGCTGATACTCAGTCTCAGGTGACTCCCAAGTATCGTCTGAAAAATCAACAGTTAATTGCATGGTTAAAACTCCCTCGAATCATCGTCATCGTCATCATCATACTCAGCAGAAGAATTAAAAGGGATAGGGTCAACTTCAGTCTCCACAGCAACACCAGAATCTATAAGTTTATCAGCAATAAACAAAGAATATGAACCAGGGTCAATACCTAGTCGCTGAAGGAAAATCTGAAGTCGCTGCAATTGGTTTGTAGCAATTTCTATTTTTTTGTTAAAATGCTGAAGAGTACGCTCTTTATTGGCAATTTCTTTCTCCAACGCAGAAAGATTAAGCAAAAGAGTATTCTCTGCACCTGACTGCTGCAATAACTCATCAATCTGCGCTCTCAAGAAAAAATACGCTTCAGAAAAAGTTTCTGCATCAGCAGCAATTTCAACATTGGATTTACGGTCAAAGTGACCCCATTCATCACGCTTATAAACAGGAACAGAAATTTTAACGTTAATCATTGCAATAATTGGTAGTTGGTACGGAAGAAGCGATCGCCCTTTATCCTTCAAAAAGCGATCGCACAAAGGAGCAAGATAGCAAGCTAGATGGAAGAGAAAATCAAAATACAGCATCACCTCCCGGAGGCGATCGCCCTGAATGACTGCTACTGACAGAAGCAATATCGTCAGTTTGCCCAATCGCCGACGGGGGAAACTTGGGGGGCTTAGGACCGAACAACCGTGAAAAAATCCCTGTATCAGGCGGTTCGTACCAGTCGGAAGGACAAGGAGCCCAGTAAATCATGGAATCTAGAGAAACTTCCACAGGCTCAAGATTCTCAGCATCCCAGGCAGCCATCGCCTCAAAGAAGTCATCGAGGCAAGCAAAATCGTCAGGGTCTGGCGGTTCATCAATTGCAACCACCTCAAAATCAAACAAAGTCAGTTGCCCGTCAGCATCAGTTTGATAGTGGATTTCAGGCTGTGGGGGAAAGTAGAGAGCCAAAAACCTATCAGAGAAAGTAACACCGGGGGAAGTTTTAGCCGCTGGTGCGATCGCCTCCTGAAGCGGAAAAATCTTTCCGGTATTCAAGTCAATCGCCTCCTGAAGCGGAAAAATCTTTCCGGTATTCAAGTCAATCGCCTCCTGAAGCGGAAAAATCTTTCCGGTATTCAAGTCGATCGCCTCCTGAAGCGGAAAAATCTTTCCGGTATTCAAGTCGATCGGCTCCTGGACTGGATCGATTTGTGTGCCAGGGGAAGTTTCAGTCAGTGCCAATTCAATGAAATTCTGAAAACGAGCAATACCAGGCAAAACTTTAGCTGCTAACTGAGCACCGGGAGAGTTCTCGATCGGTTCAGTCGGAGTGGTTTTAAGACGAAAAACACTGGGATAGCAATGACGTTCAACCAAGTCGAGAGCTTGTTCAATAGCTTCTGAAGTAAACCCGTTGCGACCGCCAAGACAGTAGGTGCGTAGAATCGGATTACACGCCGCATCAATCGATATATCCATAATTTGAGCTTGAGCGGCAATCGCCAATTCCCAAGTCCGCTTTTTGCGAGAATCACCCGACAGGACAACATTAAGTTGACGGGCGATCGCCTTGAGCTCACCAAAGGTCTTGTGTTCTAGCTGTGTAGCATCAATTTCGACACCGGGGGAAGTTTTGGCCGCTGGTGCCATCGGCTCCTGAACTGAATCAGTTTCGACACCGGGGAAAGTTATCAACGCCAGGAGCGGAAGCTCAACGCCAACAATCGCATCAATCCAAGCTTGGCGGCACCGTCTGTCAGCCGACGGGACAATATCGAGGTCACGGGCGATCGCTTTGAGCTCACCAAAAGTCTTGTGTTCTAGCTGTGTAGCAGTGTAGGTGTACATAGTTTGAGAGAAAGGGCTTGAGGGTTAACGCAAGCCCAGCGCCAAAGTTACAGGGGTATCTGAAAATCAACTGAATCTATTATAAGTCATGTTTGTGACCTATGTCAAGACTATGACCTACTATTAAACAGAATTAGCAAGAAGAGATTTATCAGTTGAAAGCGACGAAGAAGGTTCGTGATACAAAAAATCACCAGGCTGCAACTGAAAAACCTCACAAAGACAATCCATAACTCTTTCGTTAGGGACATAAAATTCATCACTCATCAACTTAAGACAAGTGCCTTGCCCTAAATGAGTTAAAACTCTCAATTTATAAGCATTAATCTCTAAAGGTGACTCATTAGGCCACCTAGCTTCAAAAAAATGCCGACACTTATCATTCAAAACTTCAGGAACTCTATGTTTCACAGGCATATCAAAGAACAACAGTTATATTGTAAGTCATAAACTTGACTTAGGTCAAATCTATGACCTACAATAACTATCGTGGTAAACAACACCAGGCAAGCCAAGGTGTAGGAGTCTAAGCTTGCCTACCAGACATTCTCTCAGCAATTTCAAGTTGCCCCGCACCACCGGGTAATAAAGCTTATCTGCCAGGTGGGACAACGGCAGGTTTTCCTTAACTCAGACTACAGATGCAAAAATATCAAAAACCCTGTAACCATGACTAAAACTAGATTTGACTGATACGCCCAGGAAACTGTAATCAGTAGCAGTCAAAAAAAGCTGGCGACACCTGCCTTTAAGTGGTGCGACTGGGGGCGGAGAGCAAGCCCATAAACCGTAAGAATATCGGGATGCCATCACCGGCTCACAGGTGAT